>CAZXDQ010000044.1:0-9798 GCA_964639405.1 uncultured Syntrophomonadaceae bacterium
TAGGAGCCCTTATTGTGGCTGATAAAAGAATTTTGGCCACCGGTTATAATGGGGCACCTACCGGTATGGAGCATTGTGAGAAGTTTGGCTGTATCCGTATTCAGAAAGAAGTCCCTTCCGGGGAAAGGCACGAACTTTGCCGTGGTCTGCATGCAGAACAGAACGCCATTATCCAGGCAGCTCTTTATGGAGTGGGTATCAGGGATGGTATAATCTATTGCACTCACCACCCCTGCATTGTTTGTGCTAAGATGTTAGTTAACGCCGGCATTCAAAAGATAGTTATCCGTGATGACTACCCCGACGAATTAGCCAAGAATGTTTTCCGCGAAGCCGGAATCGGCATTGAAATATTAGAAAGGTAATAATCCCAGTACCTCATTCTTCAAGACTTTTCTAGGATTTTCAGTATTAAGATGAAGCTTACAATTTCATCTTTTGAAAAAATTATTCGTTGCAGGAGGAGCAAAAAAGTATCTGTAGAATAACTCTTTAGAGAAGGCTGGGGAGATACTTTTAAACAGACTAATTAAAAGCTTTTACAGCTCATATCGCTAATAAAACGGAGGAAGATACAATCGCAGGATAGGCCTTCTCGGGATCATTGCTTTATGTATATAACCCGGGTAGTAGCTCCTGCACCACCAGCCTGCCCCTTCAGGTAGTATCCCTTATGGTGCTAAGCCGAGGATTTTAACTACCATACAGCATTTATTTGTCGTGAGTGGTATGCTCTAAAACGTTAGTTAATTCTAACATTCTCCAGATAGGGGTAAAGGAAGCTTGTCCTGATAATCTCTCTCAGGAGGTGCTTCTAAAATCAGGTGCTTTTGTCATAACAGTTTGAAAATAGTCAAAGCAAACAATAATGGAAAAACGTGTTTTGGGGCAGGAAAAAAAATATCTACTGGTGAATGTAATGTTCTAGAATCAGGTGCTTTTGTCATAACAGTTTGAAAATAGTCAAAGCAAACAATAATAGAAAAACGTGTTTTGGGGCAGGAAAAAAATATTTATTGGTGAATAAATTAGTTGTATATTAAAGCCATGCTTGCCTGACCTAAGGAAAGCCTAACCAAAGAAAGTAGGTAGCACTTTGCCTGGGAAGGATAAAGATTCCAAAAACCAAGAAACCATGGGTATCTTGAGAACTTTGGCTTTGTTAGCTCAGATAGGACTTTCTATAGTTATTCCCTTGGTGGTTATGGTCTGGCTAGGCCAGCTGGTAGGTAATTGGCTTGGCGCAGAAACTTTGTTCTTAATTATTAGCATATTATTAGGATTAGGTGGAGGCTTTCTTGCCGTTTACCGTATACTTTTTCGAGAAATCAAATAAAATCTCGAAAAGTTAAACAAGCCTTTTGCAAAAATAATTATTTATAAAGGAAATAATAGGTGAAATGCAGTGGAAGAATTCATTAGGTTCAAGAAAAGATTTGCTTTGCTCATTGGAGGAATGGCTCTTTTAATATCGGCAATCTTATTTCTGTTAGGTTTGCAGCAGGTGGTTTTTGGGTTAATTCCGGGTGCTGCTGTAGCAATATTGGTTTTTTGGGCCCATGGAAACGTATTAGCGCGAGCTTTTTCCATGCCTACCACTAGAGCAAAAATGTATGTTTTTATGAATTTCTTGGTGCGATACGTGTTGTATTTTATAGTTTTGTTAGTCAGCTTAAATTATTCCATATGGCATTTTTGGGGAGCGGTAGGAGGTTTATTGATACCTCGAGTGGTGATTTTGATTTTTTATACTATAGCAGATGGAAAATTAGGAGGGGCTGTCCAGGATAATCCCACTAAGTAGCAAGTATTTTTCAATAAGTAGTATAAAGAGTTGGAGGAATGAATTATGAACATGGATATTGGTATTGAAACTTTTTTTACTATCGAAGCATTGGGGTTAGACATAACAAATACCGTAGTTAATACTTGGGTAGTTATGCTGTTGCTGATTTTATTCTCTTTGATTGTCAGATGGCAAATAAGGAAAGTTCCCAGCAGGGTACAGCTAGTAGCGGAAATGATAGTTCTGGGAGCCCAATGGTTAGTAGATAACACTATGGGAGAGAATAAACGTATTTATGCTCCTTATGTAATGACTCTTTCTCTTTATCTAGTTCTGGCTAATTTAAGTTCTTTGTTTGCCCTAAGGCAGCCTACAGGTGATTTGAATTTAACTTTTGCTTTAGCGCTTATAACTTTTATCTTAATTCATTATCAGGGCATTAAAGCAAAGGGAGGTTTGGGTTATATAAAAACTTTCTTTGAGCCCTTGGCTTTTATGTTCCCTATGAATGTAATTAGTGACATAGCGCTTCCTGTTTCCTTAAGTTTCCGTCTTTTTGGAAATATGTTAGGTAGCATTATAATTATGGCCCTTTTATACTCTGTTATCCCGTTTGCTATACCTATTATTGGTCATGTTTACTTTGACATTTTTGTGGGATTGATTCAGGCCTTTATTTTTGTAATGCTTACTATAACTTTTATCTCAATGAAAGCAGATTAACCTTTTTACAATACTTTTTACTATAAGGGAAAACAATAATGAAGAAGGGAGGGAGAGTTCTGGAGCATTTAATAGAGTTTTTAAATTCTTTTTCATTGGAAGATTTACTCTTATGGTTAAAACAGTTTGAAGCTACCCATTTAGCAAAAGCGGGATCAGCTTTAGGAGCCGGTGTAGCTATGATTGCGGGAATAGGGCCCGGTGCAGGCATAGGGTATGCAGCCGGGATGGCAAGTGATGCAAGCGGAAAAGAGCCAGATCAAGCTCAGCGGATACTTATGATTATGCTGGTAGGACAAGCATTAGCAGCTTCAGCTGGAATATTTAGTTTAATTGTTGGTTTAATTTTACTTTATGCTAATCCGCTGTTAGGAATGGAAGCAACTAGTGAAGTAGGTATAGTAATGGCCACCACTGGACTAGCTTCGGGCTTGGCAATAATTGGAGGATTAGGAGCTGGTGCAGGTATGGGCTATCCGGCTGGTATTGCAGCTTATAACGTAGGTATAAAGCCTGATCAAGCTAAAGAGACTACCGTAGTGATGCTCTTAGGTCAATCAGTGGCTGCTACCGGTGCAGTTTTTAGTTTGGTAATTAGTTTGTTATTGCTCTATGCGAATCCTATTATTGGTGCCGAAGGGGCATTGATTATATTAATAGGCTCTACTTTAGGTGCTGGGGTTTCAGTAATTGGTTCAATTGGACAGGGAGTAGGCCAGGGGTATGCAGCAGGCAAAGGAGTGGAAAGTTCGGCTAACAGGCCAAAGCATCAACCTATGATAGTAAGGACTATGTTATTAGGTCAAGCCATAGCTCAAACCACTGGTATATATGCCCTTATTGTTTCATTGATTTTACTCTTTGCTAATCCATTTTTTTAGTTAGTGGGCATAATATTGGGTTAGCATGTAACTGAGTTAAAAATAAACTGTTTTATTAATTCTTTTTTATGATTCGGTTTTATCTAACAAAAATTACAAAAAGGAGTGAGAGATTATGATTAATGGAGAAGACCTTATTCTAGCAGCTTCTGCACTAGGGGCCGGTGTAGCTATGATTGCGGGAATAGGTGCTGGCATTGGACAAGGTTTTGCTGCTGGAAAAGGTACCGAAGCAGTAGGTCGTCAACCAGAAGCTCAAGGTATAGTGCTAAGAACTATGCTTCTGGGAGCTGCTGTAGCGGAAACCACCGGTATATATGCCTTGGTGATTGCTTTAATCTTGTTGTACGCCAATCCGCTGGCATAATAATAATTATTAAGTAAAGGATGAGGAAGGAGTACTCTCCCCTAATAGAGAAGGTGAGGGATGACAAATGGAACAAATAATAATTGATATTGACTTTGTTAATTTGGCTTTTTTGATTGTAAATATACTGATTCTCTATTTTCTTTTAAGGAGATTCCTGTACAAACCTATAGCTGATTTAATGGAAAATCGCACCAAAGAAATAGAGGAAGGGCTTGAGCTGGCGGAGGAAAACCGACAGCGGCAGGAACAGTTGAACTCGGAGTATCAGCAGAAGATTCAAGAAGCGCGGCAGGAAGCCCGTGAAATAGTAGAAAAAGCTTATACCCAGAAAGACGAGATTCTGAAAGAAGCTCGCAAGGAAGCCGATCAGAAAACAGAAGAGATGCTGGCTAAAGCCCGCAGTGAAATCGAAGCGGAAAAGAACAAAGTTTTTGACGACCTCCGGCAGGACATCGTCAGCATATCCGTGTCCATAGCCAGCAAGATTATGGAAAAAGAAATCGATGAAGCTTCCCAGGAAAAACTGGTGCAGCGTTATCTGGAGGAGGTAGGTAAAGCCTCATGATTAGCGTAGCAGTAGCGCAAAATTACGCCCGGGCCTTGTACCACCTCAGCCAGGAGCAGGAAATTTCCGATGCAGTGCTTTCCTCCCTGGAGTTTCTGGAGCGACAGTTTAACCACGAACCCCGGCTTAAAGGGATTCTAGTCCATCCCTTGGTGGACAAGAAGGAAAAGAAAGAAGTTGTGGAAGAGCTTTTCCTAAACCAGAAGGAAGAAACGCCTTCAACAGTTATTAACTTCTTGTTCTTGTTAGTGGATAAAGAGAGGAACGCCCTCCTGGAGGAAATAATAGAATGGTTCCGCAGCTTTTACATGGAAGAGCGGGGCGTTCAATTGGTAGAGGCAACTGTTCCGGGGGAACTTAAAGAAGAACAGAAAGATATGATAAAAGAAAATATGAAGAGGTACACCGGGCGCCAGGTGGAACTTAAAGAGAAGATAGACCCTTCGGTTACGGGGGGGGTCATCCTCAAAATGGGTTCCCGTATGCTAGACGGCAGCCTGGATACCCGGTTGAAGCGGATGGAATTAGAGCTGCTTCAATCGGGGAGCAAGTAGCATCTGGGGGTGAAAAGAGTTGAGCGTTAGACCTGATGAAATCAGTGAAGTTATCAAGAGGCAAATAGAAAGTTACCAGGACCGAGTGGAAATGGTGGACACCGGGGTGGTACTCTCCGTAGGTGACGGTATCGCCCGGATTTATGGATTAGATAATTGTATGGCCATGGAACTGCTGGAATTTCCCCATGAGGTCTTTGGGTTGGCCCTCAACCTGGAAAAGGACAACGTGGGAGCAGTTATCATGGGAGATTTTGAAAAGTTGAAAGAGGGCGACCTGGTGAAGAGAACCGGTCGCCTTGCCCAGGTCCCGGTGGGAGAAGCTTCCTTAGGGCGGGTGGTAAACTCCCTGGGACAACCGGCAGACGGAAAAGGCCCTTTGAATACCGAAAGTTCCCGACCTTTGGAAATGCTGGCCCCGGGGGTTACCCACCGGCAGCCGGTGAAGGAGCCCCTACAGACGGGAATAAAGGCCGTAGACTCCATGATTCCCATTGGACGGGGTCAACGGGAACTTATCATCGGTGACCGGGGCACCGGTAAAACAGCTATTGGTGTTGACGCAATTTTAAACCAGAAGGACAGCGACGTGTACTGCATATATGTAGCCATCGGTCAGAAGCAGTCCACGGTGGCGGGGGTAGTTCAGACTTTAGAGGAGCACGGAGCCATGGACTACACTACTGTGGTGGCGGCAACTGCTAGTGAACCGGCACCTCTGCTCTACATGGCCCCCTTTGCCGGAGCTGCCCTGGGCGAAGAATTTATGTACAACGGTAAGCATGCCCTGGTTATCTACGACGACTTAACCAAGCATGCCACCGCTTACCGGCAGCTTTCTCTGTTATTGAGGCGGCCACCGGGTCGGGAGGCTTATCCCGGGGACGTGTTTTATCTGCACTCCCGCCTGCTTGAGCGGTCAGCTAAGCTTTCCGATGAACGGGGCGGCGGTTCCCTTACCTCCCTGCCTATCGTAGAAACCCAGGCGGGGGATATTTCTGCTTATATTCCCACCAACGTAATTTCCATTACCGACGGGCAGATCTACCTGGAGTCCGATCTTTTTAATGCTAACATCTGCCCCGCTATTAATGCTGGAATTTCCGTTTCCCGGGTGGGAGGCAACGCCCAGATCAAGGCTATGAAGGATGTAGCCGGTACTCTGCGCTTGAACCTGGCCCAATACCGGGAACTGGCTGCTTTTGCCCAGTTTGGAACTGAACTGGACAAAGCCACCCAGGCTCGACTGTTGCGGGGTGAAAGAACCAGGGAGATCCTCAAGCAGAGTGAAAACGATCCCATGCAGGTGGAATACCAGATTGCCATCATTTACGCTGCTACCAATGGTTATCTGGACGACATCCCTGTGGAAGAGGTCATGAGCTTTGAAAATACCCTTCACCGCCACCTGGATGCCGAATACTCCCACTTGATTCAGGAGATCGGGGAAAAAGGCAAACTGGACGATGAACTGGAAGGAAAGCTCCAGGAAGCCATCCGAACCTGCAAGGAAAGCTGGGGAGGACCTGGCCAAGAAACTGCTCAAGGAACTTCGGAGCAGGAGACTGTCTGAACGGGGGAAGGTGATAATTAACCATGCGTAGCACCAAGGAAATCAAGCGTAGGATTCGCAGTGTACAAAATACCGAGCAGATCACCCGGGCCATGGAAATGGTGGCGGGGGCTAAGCTCCGCAAAGCCCAGGAAAGCCTAGAAGCTTCCCGTCCATACAGTGAGCAAATGAAACAGGCCATCGAACGGATACTGACCTATTCCCTGGAGATAGATCATCCCTTCCTGCAGGAAAGAGAAGTTAAAAACAGGGGATACCTGGTGATTACATCCGACCGGGGGCTGTGCGGAGGCTACAACACCAACTTGTTGCGGCAGGTGTTGCACGAGATAGATCAAGAAACAGAGAACCAGTTTTTTGTAGTAGGTAAAAGGGGTCGGGACTATCTGCGCCGACGGGGTTACAATATAGTTTCTGAGTATCTGTACGTCGATGATATTCCCAGTTGGGACATGGTCCAGAATCTTGGTGAAATGGCAGTGCAGCTGTTTTTGGACGGAGTAGTGGATGAAGTGTACGTTTGCTACAATTACTTTATTAACGCTTTGCAGCAGCGCCCCACTATGGATAGGCTGCTGCCACTTGCTCCGCCCAAGCCGGAGGAGCTTCCGCCGGCGGAGGAGATCTTCTATTATCGGTACGAACCCGAAGCAGAAAACGTCCTGGAGATGCTCTTGCCCCGTTATATATATAGCATGGTTTATTCTGCCTTGCTGGAAGCCAAAACTTCGGAGCAAGGGGCTCGGCGAACGGCTATGAACGCAGCTACCAAGAACGCGGAAGAAGTTATCGAAGAGCTGACTTATTCCTACAACCAGGCCCGGCAGGCAGCCATTACCCAAGAACTGTTGGATATCGTCAACAGTGTGGAGGCTCTGGAAAAAGGATAAATATAAGTTAAGCCTAGTTTTTGAAAGCTAACATTAGCGGAGGGAACAGCATCCTTCCGGCTGATTATTAAAGATTCGGCGAGCGGTTAGAAAGTCAGCTGCTAAAAAAAGGCTACAAGAACAGCCAAAAGTGGCTGATGGAGATTATTATTTATTAACGCAAAAGAGGTGATCGTTGGCATGGCGGCGAAAGGAAAAGTAATACAAGTTATCGGTCCGGTGGTGGACATTGAATTTCCCGAAGAACAGCTTGCTTACATTTATAACCACATTGTCATAGAAGGAGAAGAAGGACTCATTCACTTGGAAGCAGCTCAGCACTTGGGAGACAGAGCAGTCCGCTGTATCTCCATGTCGCCCACGGAAGGTTTGGTGCGGGGCATGGAAGCAGAAGATCAGGGCGGCCCTATCCACATGCCGGTAGGACCCTCTACCCTGGGGCGTCTTTTTAACGTGCTGGGGGAAGTTATCGACGAGGGCGATTCGGTGAAAGGTGAGGATCAGTACCCCATCCACCGCGATCCTCCTCCCCTGGAAGAGCAGGTACCTGCTACTGAGATTCTGGAGACCGGCATTAAAGTGATCGACTTGCTGGTGCCTTACGTCCGGGGAGGAAAGGTGGGCCTCTTTGGAGGAGCCGGGGTCGGCAAAACCGTCCTTATCATGGAACTAATCCGCAACGTGGCTTACGAGCACGGCGGCTATTCGGTCTTTTCCGGGGTGGGGGAACGTACCCGGGAAGGAAACGACTTATGGTTGGAGATGAAAGAATCAGGAGTTATTGATAATACTGCTATGGTTTTTGGCCAAATGACCGAGCCCCCGGGAGCTAGGCTGCGGGTAGGCTTGTCCGGCTTGAGCGTGGCGGAGTACTTCCGCGATGTGGACGGCCAGGACGTGCTCCTCTTTATCGACAATATCTTCCGTTTTACCCAGGCCGGCACAGAGGTTTCCGCCCTGTTGGGGCGCCTCCCCTCGGCGGTGGGTTATCAGCCCACCCTGCAGACGGAAATGGGTGAACTTCAGGAGCGTATTACTACTACAAGGAGGGGTTCCATTACTTCTATCCAGGCTATTTACGTCCCTGCCGACGACCCCACAGACCCGGCTCCGGCCACTACCTTTGCCCACCTGGATGCCAGCACCGTGTTGGAACGTTCCGTGGCAGAGTTGGGCATCTATCCGGCAGTGGATCCCCTGGCTTCCAACTCCAAGATCATGAGCGCTAATACCTTGGGCAGCGAACACTACGAGACTGCCCGTGGAGTGCAGCAGGTACTCCAGCGCTACCGGGATCTGCAGGACATTATCGCTATCCTGGGCATGGATGAACTATCGGAGGAAGACAAGCTCACCGTGTCCCGGGCCCGCAAAATGCAGCGCTTCCTCTCCCAGCCTTTCTTTGTTGCGGAACAGTTTACCGGCATGGAAGGTAAATTCGTTCCCGTTAAGGAAACAGTGAGGGGCTTCAAGGAGATCCTGGAAGGAATGCACGACGATCTTTCCGAGGAAGCCTTTTGGTTTGTGGGCACTATCGACGAAGCCGTGGAAAAAGGCAAGAAGCTGACTGCGGAAACCGGCTAAATCCTCTAGTCTGATTCTGCGGTTCAAGCGAGGAGATAAAGGAGAGAAGACAAATGGCTGGAAACTTTCAGTTAACGGTAGTAACCCCCCAGCGGCTGATGCTGCAGGAAGAGGCGGAAATGGTGGAAGTGCGCACTTCCGAAGGAGAGATAGGGATCCTTTACGACCACTCTCCCCTGGTATCGCCCTTAGGAATTGGGCTGCTGCGGGCTAAAATGGGCAAGCAGAACCGTCCGGTGTCTATCAGCGGAGGGGGGTTTTTGGAGGTCCTTCCCGACAAGGTTACTGTGTTGGCAGATAGTGCAGAATATCCTGAAGAGATAGATGTAGATAGGGCTCAGCAGGCTAAAGAAAAAGCAGAAAAGAGGCTGTCTGGACAACGGGTGGCTGACGAGGAAGAGATCAACTTTACCAGAGCCCGGAGCTCGCTAATGAGAGCCCTAACCCGCCTGGAAGCTGCCGAATGGGCGAAAAGGTGACAGGGGAAGGTTCTTTGGCACGTTCTGGTTACGCGCGAACCCTATGATGTCAGTGAGCCGCCCCCTTTTAAACTGTAAGAAACACCTTGGCGGCAAGACCTGGCAGTTTGGCAAATGGATATTTTTAGTTTATAATAAAAGCATTAACGGCGAGATAGAGGCGGCATGGTGTGAATTCAAGAAGAATTCCGCTCGCCTCTTTTTGCTTTTCTGCTGATGAGTGCCAGAGTGCCAGGGGACGGAAAGGCGAGGATATTATGAGTGATAAAAAAGCATCTTCTGGGGATAAGAACCGCCGCACCCCCGATAATGCTAACAATAACAATAACAATGAGAAGGATTACGAAAACGAATCTTCCACCCAGGAGAGGATGTCTACCTGGTCTCGTAAGA
>CAZXDQ010000045.1:0-9713 GCA_964639405.1 uncultured Syntrophomonadaceae bacterium
AACAGTCCAAAAATTATTACCGGAGGTTTTAAATAGTATATCTTGGTATTTTTTTTACAAATAGCAAGAATCCTTCTTACTGAAGCTTGAAAACTTTCCGCATAGTTCATCCGTCTATGCTCCTTTCTTGGTTATCTCTTTATCGTTATTGATAAAATATAAGAATACTTCTTCTAGAGAAGGTTCTTGGGTTTTCAAAGAAATAACCTCCAATCCTTTACTTTCGACAAAACTACCCAAGGATGGGATAACCTGACCTGGAGAGGAGGCGTACAGAATAAAACAATCCCCGCTTTTCTTTACTTCCTCCACTCCCTCTATCTTGGACAACTCTAATTCACCAGGATAGTCATCTTTAAAGGCCACCTCTATCCAGTTTAGCTTTTGAATCGACTGTTTTAGATTGGCAGGTCGGTCAATTACAGCAATCCGCCCTTGATTGATAATAGCTATTTCATCGCACAACATGTTGGCTTCTTCAATATCGTGAGTGGTGAGAAATATAGTTTTCCCTTGTTGATGGTAGTTTCTTATCATGTTCCTGATCATCTGCTTGCTTTCTACATCTAAGCCAGCAGTAGGTTCATCCAAAAACAATATTTTGGGATCGCTCAACAAAGCCATACACAACAACAGACGCTGTTTCATTCCTTTAGAAAATCCTTTAGTTTTTAAACTCCTTTTCTCGTAAAGATCAAAAATACCCAACAGTTCCTGGGCTCTAAGCTCAGCTTTATTCTTTTTCATATTGTAAAGTTCTCCGATAAACATCAAATTGTCCCAGGGTGTCAAATCTCCGTAAACATTGGCTTGTTCTGGAACTACTCCCATCTCTTCTTTCGCCCGAAGGGAATCTTTAAACAACGAATATCCCATTATTTCTACGTCCCCGTCATCGGGGTGGATAACCCCGGTTAATATCCTTTGAGTAGTGCTCTTACCGGCTCCATTAGGTCCTAAAAATCCGAATATATTCTTGCTTTTTACTTCAAAACTAATATTATCCACTGCCTGAACCCTTCCATAACTTTTGCACAAATTTTGCGCCTTTATAGCGTACAACCACAACCCCACCCTTAATGTATTATATGTATAGCTTTACCAAAAGCTTAAGCCTTTAAAGTGTTTCTTTCCAATTGAATAAACAATTCTACAAAACCAGCAGAAAAAGAGGGCCCAGCAAATAATTTGCTGAATAACCCCCCTTTTCCCGGTTACTAAACAATTTTACCCTTCGTTTTTCTTGCCGTGATTCTCTTCTCCTTCTTTCTTTTGTGCACTTTCTACACAAGGATGATTAATTTCACTACCGTGGCATTCCTTAATCTGTTCCGATGAGCACTCATGGGGCTCTCCTTTCAACTTTTCTGGTTTTTCACATCCGCATTCGCACATTTACTCACACTCCCCCTTTCATCGCAGTTTATCCTTTCTCCATCTTCATTTATACAAGCGGATTCATTAGAACCCTTAAGGTTAGATAGCCTCTGCAGATCCAAGCCAGCCTGTTCTAATAATTTGCGGTTTACTATATAATGAGTCCAATAGCCCCTTTTTTCTCCCCAGACTAAGCCCTCCTTGCGCAAAACCTGTAGCTGCTGTGAAACTGCAGCCTGGGATATATTAAGCCGACGGGCAAGGGCTCCCACACAATAATTATTTTCTAAAAGCATACTGATTATGGTATAACGAGTCTTGTCACCCAAGGCTTTGTATACCTGGAAGTAATTATTAATACTTATTACCCCCCTACCGCATAAGATAATGGTTAACTACATCATATTATACTTATATAAATATGTCAACAATACTAATTTGTTTTTTCCGGTAGAACTTTGCCCCTAAAATTATTTCTGTTATATTATAGTAACTAAATCCCCTAAAAGCAGGTGTTTAAACATGGTTACCAAGTATCGAAACCCTATTAATCTGCCTATTTCAGGCCATAAATTGGTAACTTGCCACTATCCCTTAAGGATTGATACCTATTCTAGCTGTTTTCACGAATGTCTTTACTGTTACGGTAGGTCTATCCTTTCCAGTGTGAACGCTTGGACCCCCTTAAAGGTAAAAGTAGCTGATATCAATGAAATAAAAGAAAATCTTTTTCATTATATGTACCAGGAGGATTCAAGTAAAAATAAAAACTCCATAGCCAAAGCAATCCAAAACAAAGTTCCGGTAAGAATCGGTGGACAGACTGATTGTTTTCAACCTGCTGAAAAAAAACATCGGGTCAGTTTAGATTTAATTAAATTTTTGAACTCTATTGATTATCCGTATTTGATTGTCACTAAAAGCGATCTTTTGAGGGAAGAAGAATACCTTTACTCTTTAAGAAAGGATTTAGCCTACGTCCAGATAACCATAACCACCTTGGACCGAACAGTAGCCAGGCTGCTGGAAACTAGAGCGCCTTCTCCAGAATCAAGACTATGGACTTTAAAAAAACTCCGGGAAAAGGGTGTTTTTGTTGCCGGAAGAATTTCACCAATAATTCCTCAAATCAATGAAGAAGGGCTCTTTTCTCTAATAGATGAAATGGAAAAGTCCGGTGTTCCTCATATAGTATTCGAATTTTTTAGAGGAAGCGAAGAAATGATAAAAGAAATTGAGAATGCTACTGGAATAAAAGTTCAACCTATGGAAGAAAGGGGATTTTATTTGCGGATGTCCAACTTCAAAAAAGAAGAGTTATACCGGGCAGTCGCCCAATATATGTACCACCGGTTACCTACCTTTACCTTTTGCTCTGATGGGACTCCTCTTCCCTATGATATTCATTCCTGCCTCAACTGTTGTGGTTGGGACACCCTAATTAAACAACTTCCCCGTTCCCGTTTTGGTTTTGGTAACGAAAAAGTTGCTCCGGTAGTTTTCCAAAGGATGAAAGAGCAAGGAGAAGTATATAGGGGAAATTTTGCCGATTGTTTCACTTTCACAGAAGAAGCATTCAGAAAGTGTTGGTACAAGGGAGAATTTACCAGCTATCTCCCCCACTGCGGCTGGGATCATAAAAGGAAAAAGTATTTCTGGAAAAAATAAAAGCGGCAATGCCGCTTTTATTTAATAAAATAATTCACTTCATTTAGGAAACAGGTAGGAAGCAGGAAAAAGAACTACTTACCTTTCGTATACCCCTACCAGTCTGTTCATGCCCACTACATGCGGTTCGATCTTTTCCATCAGTTGCCACATAGTTAAACCCGCTTCTAACTGTAACTCTTGATTTAACGCTAACAACCAGAAAAAATAGTGGTGTTTGCCATGGCCTTCTGGAGGCATTGGACCTCCGTATCCCTGTTTTCCAAAATCATTTACCCCGGTGGTGTACTCTGAAGTGCCTTCCTTCAGAGTAGTCACGTTTCCTGGAATGTTGTAAATAACCCAATGAACAAAACCATAAGCACCTGGCATAATCAAAGGAGCATCGGGATCATGGCAAATCAATGCAAATGACTGGGTGCCCTCCGGGACATTGGTCCATTCCATTGGAGGTGAAATGTCTTCGCCTTCACCAGAAAACTTCTTGGGGATATGGTCGCAGGATTCAAAAGCTGGACTTTTCAATTCGAGTTTAGATAAAGCAAATCCCAAGCCTAATCCTCCTTTCCATATGGTTTCATTTTCATAATTCTGTATGTTTTACTTCTTTTCCTTCCTTTAAATAAACAGTCTTTTAGTCAGTGATTTTAACATGATTATTCCAAGTATCCCTGAAGCTTTTTACTTCTAGCCGGGTGTCTTAATTTACGCAAAGCTTTAGCCTCAATCTGACGTATGCGTTCCCGGGTAACCCCAAAGTTTTTTCCAACTTCATCTAAAGTGCGAATTCTGCCGTCATCTAGCCCAAATCTTAAGCGAATTATTTTTTCTTCCCTTGGGGAGAGCGTATGCAAAGCTTCATGTAATTGTTCTTTTAATATCTCTGCTTCTGCAGCTTCTGAGGGCACTTCCACTGTACTGTCTTCTATTATATCTTCCAGACTGTAATCTCCTTCTTCCCCTATGGGCTTCTCTAACGATACAGTATCTTGAGCCACCCGCAAAATATCTTCAACTTGTGCCGTGGTTATATCCATTTCCTGGGCGATTTCTTCGGAGCTAGGTTCTCTTCCCAATTCCTGAACCAGTTTACGGCTAGTTCGAATTAGTTTATTAATATTTTCCACCATATGAACGGGAATACGCACAGTCCGAGCCTGATCTGCTATAGCTCGAGTAATTGCTTGCCTGATCCACCAGGTAGCATAAGTGCTAAAACGGTATCCTTTACGGTGGTCGAACTTGTCTACCGTCTTAATCAGCCCCTGATTACCTTCCTGGACCAAATCCAAAAAAGGAATCCCTCTGCCCACGTATTTTTTGGCTATACTCACTACCAGTCGCAAATTAGCTTCCACTAACTTCCAACGAGCTTCTTCATCACCTTGTTCCACTCTTTTGGCCAACTGTATTTCTTCTTTAGCAGTGAGCAAGGGAGTTTTACCGATCTCTTTTAGATAAATGCTGGCAGAGTTGTTTGTGCTACTATCTGATTGATCTAAGATTTCGTTTTCTACTCCAGGAGGTGTTTTATTTATCTTTTCTTCCATTAAGCTTCCCCTCGCTGTGTAAATTTATTTAATTAAGCGGCCCCGTAGTCAGACCGCTTGTACATAGTACCATTAAACAAATATTCCTAGCCTCAGAAAATCATATACTATAATTAATTCTATCAGTAAAATAGGAATCGAGCAATACCCTTTTTAAAATTAGTGAAACTTATATTAAATAACAACATAAATTAAAAATAACTTGCCAAAAGGTCAAATTATTATGATAAAATATACTTAATAGTCAAAACTATAAACGTAAGGAGCGTATCTCAATGCCCAAACAAAAAAATCATCTTTTATCAAACTCCAATATTCGAGCCTCTAACCAGGAAAAAGAAGTAGACACCCGGGAAAAAATATTAGAAGCAGCCACCCGGGTATTTGCTCAAAAAGGCTACTCTGCTACTATAGAGCAAATTGCCGAGGTAATGGGAGCCAGTAAAGGCAACATATATTATTATTTTGATAGCAAGCAAACCTTGCTTTTCCATCTTCTACAACGTGCTATGAAACTCCTGCTGGAAGGAGTAGGTAAAATTGAAGATGTACCCGCTGATGAGAGATTACGAAAACTCTTACGTAATCATGTGATTAATTTATGTGAAAACAAAGATTTAATGACTGTAATGATGGACCTGCATCGCGAGTTATCTCCAGAACAATGGCAGGTAATAGTAGATTTAAGAAACAATTACGAAGACAAGATAAGGGAAATAATAAGAGAAGGAGTGGATAAGGGCTTCTTCCTCCCCTATGACGAAAACATTTTAACCTACAGCTTATTGGGTAGTATAAACTGGGTCTACACCTGGTATAAGAATGATGGAAGGCTTACACCTGATGAGATTGCAGATATTATATCCGAACATCTATTGAAAGGAATGCAGAGGGGAAAAAGCATGGGAATTGAACCAGGGCTTTCCATTGATGAAATCTCTGTGGGCGATAGTGCCAGCTTTAGCAAAACAATCAGCGATACTGAAATCTGCCTTTTTGCCGGCCTAACTGGTGATTTCAACCCTCTTCATGTTAACGAAGAGTTCGCAAAGTTTACTCCATACGGAGGATGTATAGCCCCAGGAGGATATACCACCAGCTTGATAGCACCAGTGTTAGGAACTATTCTCCCGGGTCTGGGCACAGTAGCAGTTAAGACCAGTTGTGAATTTATGGCTCCTGTCTATCCAGGCGATACGGTTACTGCTTCAGCAACTGTTACCGAGATCGAACAAGAAGAAAACATGGTGCAATTACAGCTAAGCTGGGTTAACCAGAATAACAAATTAGTAGCTTCTGGTCAGGCCAGAGTTATGCCTCCCAGCAAGGAACTTAAAAAGGCAATGGGACAAGGGGAGTAGCATTAAGGAGTTTCTTTTAACTGAGTGATCCGGTGGTTTTACTAATACTAACAATAAGGAGCAACATATTCCTATGGAAAAGCAAAAACTGGCTGTTTTTTTTACTGGAGGCACCATAACCATGGAAACACGGCAGAAAGATGGAGGTCTAATACCTTCTCAATCCCCCCAGGAAATTTACCAAAATTACTTGCCATCAGATTTAATTGCTGATTTGGAAACCCATCAATTTAGCAATATACCAGGCCCCCATATGGAACCCTCTACTATGCTGAATCTGGCCAAGACCCTACAAGAAACCTTAAAGCGGGAAGAAATAATCGGAGCAGTGATAACTCACGGTACTGATACCCTTGAAGAAACTGCTTACTTTTTAAACCTGCTAATCCACAGTGATAAACCGGTAGTACTAACCGGAGCCATGAGGAGTCCAGGAGAAATCAGCCCCGATGGTCCTAGAAATCTTGGTGACAGCATATTAGTTGCTTCCAACCAGGAAGCACGGGAAAAAGGAGCAATGGTAGTTTTTAATGAAGAAATTCACGCTGCCAGAGAAGTGGTGAAAACCCATACCTCTTCTCTCAATGCTTTTACTTCACCTTATTGGGGACCCTTAGGAAGAATTGAAAAAAACCAGGTCCTGTTTAGGCACAACTCTAAAAGTAACCTCCCTCTTAACATAGGAAACCTAAAAAATATTCAATTAGCAGAAGTGGAAATCATTAAAACTTACTCCGGTTGCTCCGATAAATTACTGAAATACTTGCTGCAGGACCATAAATTGGATGGTTTAGTTTTGGAAGGCATGGGGAAAGGCAACCTACCTCCTTCCATGGTAGAAACAGTTAAAATGCTTATAGAAAAAGGGGTGATCATTGTATTAGCCAGTCGTGCTTTAGGAGGTAATGTTTCTCCGGAGTACAGTTATCCGGGAGGCGGAAAGCACCTTCAGGATTTGGGTGTTATTTTTGCCCAGGAGCTTTCCCCTCCCCAAGCCAGGCTTAAACTTATGTTGTTAATCAAACAGTGTGATAACCAAAATCAACTGGAGAATTTTTTTAATAGTTCGTATAGTTTTCTTTAAGTAATTATGCTAAACATAGGTTACTCTCTTTATGATTCTTCTCCTACCAGATCTTCCCCTAAAGACAACCTGCAAAGATCGCTGATTAGATAATTCTCCAAACCAGCATGGACTGATTTGTCTTTTAGAGCTCGGTAACACATGGGGCAAAAGTAGGCCAATGCCTCAGCTCCGTAATTTTTAGCATCCTGAATGTTATTTTCTCGGAAAGGTTCCAAACGCTCTCCTCGCCCCCCTACTTCCATCCCTTGAACTCCAGCATCCGAGCCGCAACACAAGGCGTCAATACCATCGACTTTGCGTGTTACCCTTTCCACTCCAATTAACTGAAAGATCTCGTTTAAATAATTTTCTACTTCTGGGGGGGTGAAACGAGAAGCACAAGGCCGCTGGTAGGCTACCTTCATATTCAAAGGTGATATTTCGTTTTGGTTTTTCAGCAGGAATTCCCTTAAATACTCAAAAAAATGCACTACCTTAAAGGGGACTTCTATACCAAATTGGGGAGCCAAATCTTTAAGCAAAACATAACAATCCTCATGGAAGAAAATAATTTCCTCGGCTCCTGACTTGACTAAATTTTTTACCGTATTTTCTGCTCTTTCCCTGACTAAACTTTCATTGCCTAAGTGCATGTAAAGCACATGACAAAAGTAGGGACGTCCTTGCAGAATAGTTAGGTTTTCAAATATTTTTCCCTGCAAAGCCCAGGGAACCATTCTTCCCATCACGCATACCGACATAACCTTATCTTTTAGTTTTACTGGTTTAGGTTCACTGTCGGTCCAAAAATGATCAGCTACATTTTTTACCATTTCAAAGGGTACATAATTACCCTCTTCTTCCATGCGCTTTAATATCAAGTCAAAAGGGCGGGCTCCTTTACCACAATACTCATTACAGGCAAAACAGGTTATACATTGATGCAACCATTCCACTTTATCTCCACGCACCAGCTTTGTGAATTCCTCTCCTTCGTTTTTACCTTCCAGTTGGATATAAGGACACATCTCCAGGCATTCCCCGCAAAAATCACATTTATTCTCTAAAAACAAGAAAAATACACCTCTTTTCTCCTGTTCTTCTCCTCCTTCTAAACCACTCAAAACACTCTCTAGCAGAGTTGTTGTTTATTAACGGAGGCCCATTTGCCGGGAAATAATTTCTCGCATAACCTCATCGGTGCCTGCGCCAATTCGAGATATTCTGCTATCACGCCAGTGCCTCTCCACAGAGTATTCCTTGGTATAACCGTAGCCACCGTAGAACTGTAAGCACTCATCGATTATTCTAAAAGCAGCATTAGCCGAATACAATTTGGCCATAGATATTTCTTTTACCGGATATTCTCCTCTATTGATCAAATCCGCGGTATAGTAGCAAAGCTGACGAGCAGCTTCCAGCTCTGTGGCCATGTCAGCCAAGCGATGGCTTATAACTTGAAATTTACTTATGGGTCTTCCAAACTGTTGTCTTTGCTTAACATATTCTAAAGCATTTTCCATGCACAAACGAGCCCCTTCGATAGTACTGACCGCTCCATAAAGCCGCTCCATCTGTAATTCCCACATAATATGGTAAAAACCTTTTCCTTCTTCACCCAGCCTATTATGGGCAGGCACCTTACAATCTTCAAATATAAGTTCTGCAGTGTCAGAAGAAAGCATCCCCAGCTTTTCCAGCTTTCTGCTTACGCTAAAACCAGGAGTGTCTCTATCCACTATAAACAGGGTTATACCCTCAGTTCCCTGGGTGCCTTTGATGCGAGTTACCAGGCAAACGAAATCACAACGCTCCCCGTTAGTGATAAAGGTTTTAGCTCCATTTATCACGTAATGATCTCCATCTCTTTCGGCAGTAGTTCTTATAGAAGCCACATCCGAGCCTGCATCAGGTTCGGTGATACCCAAGGCTCCAATCTTGTCTCCCTTTAAAGCATCCCGAAGATAAGTTTGCTTTTGTTCTTCGTTCCCTACTTTATAGAGCAATGGGCATACCATGTCAGTCTGGACTCCTACCGCTAGTGCAAGCCCGCCATTGTTACATCGCTGTAATTCTTCAGCCAAAATAATACCACAAAGGTAGTCACCGCCTTCTCCACCGTACTCCTCAGGGTAATGAACCCCCAAATATCCCATATCCCCCAGACGCTTAAAAACCTCCGACGGAAAATCTTCTTGTTTTTCCCATTCATTCGCATAAGGAGCCAGTTCATTTTCTACAAAACTCCTAATGGATTTACGTATAGCCTGATGTTCTTCCGTAAACATTGGGTGTTCCATAATAACTGATCTCCTTTCCTAAATAATTTCAAAGTGGAGCACATCATGCTGTAAACTACCCACCCGCTCACTTTTGTCTCTGAATACTGCCTGCACCCTGTGCCCAGGAGAAAGCTTTTCTGGATCTACTTCATTAATGAAATGGCTCAGTCTGCTAGTGGCCCCCCCATCTAGATATATAAAACCATAGGTATAAGGGACCGGCCTTCTTTCTCCAGTATTGGGATCTATAAAGGGAAAATTCACAATGGTATAACCACTTAAAGTCCCCTTGCTATCCAATTCTACCCAACGATCCGGCTGCACGTAACAAGGCCCGCAGACTACCCTAGGAGGGACATAAATGTTCCCGCAGGAAGGACATTGGTGTCCATAAAATTTACCTTCATCC
>CAZXDQ010000046.1:0-9669 GCA_964639405.1 uncultured Syntrophomonadaceae bacterium
CCCTCTTCCTTGCCCTGTTTCAGCCCTTCCTGGGCGGCTTCTTTCTTGGCTTTCTCCCCCGCTTTCCGGGCTTCTTCCAGCACCTTTTCCTTCTCCGCCTCCATTTCCCGGCGGAGCCTCTTGATCTCTTCCTTGCCTTCTTCGGTTTCCGCCTCTATTTCCGGCTCCTGCTCCCGGCGCTGCTTAGAGGACTTGCCGGAGCTTCCGCTCCCGCCTTCCCCTCCGGAAGAGGAGCGGGAACCGGAGGAAGGAGGAGCATCCGGATGGGGAGAGGTCTTTCCCCGATGGTTTTCATCCTGGCGCAGGGTGCGCACCCCCTGCACCGGGGCTTTCTTCCATATATTAAAGGAACCCCCCTTAGACGACGATGGCATCTTCTCCACCCCGCGATATGATAATTTCTCCGGTTTCGTCCAGGCGCCGGACCACACCTACGATCTTCTGCTGGGCTTCTTCTACTTCCCGCAGGCGAACCGGACCCATGTAGTCCATGTCTTCCTGGAGGATCTCCCCGGCTCGGCGGGAAAGGTTCTTCTTGATGCGGCCATTGACCTCTTCGCTGGCCCCCTTGAGGGCCAAAGCCAGGTCTTTGCCTTCCACTTCCCGGAGAACCCGCTGGATAGAAGCATCGTCCAGGGTAATGATATCCTCGAAAATGAACATGCGCTGCCGGATCTCTTCGGCCAGTTCTTCGTCTTCTTTCTCCAGGTCTTCCAGGATGAGTTTCTCGGTGCCCCGATCCACCCGGTTCAGGATCTCTACAATGGTGGGCACCCCCCCGGAGGCGGTAAAGTCTTCCTGAAATACCGAGGACAGCCGCTCCCGCAGGACCTTCTCCACCCCTTTCAGCATTTCCGGAGAGGTCCGCTCCATCACCGCCACCCGGCGGGCAATGTCCGACTGAAGGTCCTCAGGCAGTTCCGGCAAGATGATAGCCGCCTGCTCCGAGTCCAGGTGGGAGAGGATCAGGGCAATAGTCTGGGGGTGCTCCTGGCTGATGATGTTGACCAGCTGCTTGGAATCAGCGTTCTGCACGAAGGTAAAGGGCTTTACCTTGCTGCTCTCCTTCAGCTTACGCAGGATATCCTGGGCCTTTTGAGGTCCCAGGGTCTTCTCCAGGAGATCCCGGGCCTGATCCATTCCCCCGTCGATGATAAACTGCCGGGCTTCGCTCATAGCCGTGAACTCGTTGAGCACTTCGTCCAGCTCGTCTTGCTCCACCCGGGTGGTATTGGCTACCTCGGCGCTGATCCTTTCAATTTCGTTTTCGTTGAAGTGCTTCATCACCTGGGAAGAAAGGTCGGGCCCCAGGGACAGCAGAAGTATGGCCATCTTGCGGGGTCCCGTCAATTTTTTGGTTTTAGCCATCCCAGATCCCCCCTACTCTTCCTGCAACCAGGTTTTTAACAAGTATGCCACGTTGTCCGGCTGCTCTTCCGCCAGCTTCTGAATCTTCTCCCGCATTTCCTGCTCCTGGCTCCTTTCCTGGGGCTGCTCTTCCATCAAGCCCTCCATGCTCAGGCCTCCCTCGGTTAAGGGAACTTGACCTTCCCCCTCCGCTGCTGGCGCTGGTTCCCGGGTCTTGCGCAGCACAAACACCAGCAGGAGGATGAAAAGGAAAAGGGCCACCAGGGCTATAATCCCGTACTGAATAAACTCCTCGGTGAGGAAAAAGGGTTCGGGCTCGGGTTCCAGCGGCAGGGGCTCTTCTTCAAAGGCAGTGAGCTGGACGTTGACCTCGTCTCCCCGCTCGGGGTCCAAACCCACCGCCGAAGAAACCATCTCGTCGATCTCCTCAATGGTCATCTGCCCTCCGCCGGCTTCGTCCACCGCCACCGAGGCAGAAAGGCGTTCTACCCTGCCCGGGGCGGTGGTGATTACCTCCCGCACCTGATCTACTTCGTAATTAGTAATTTCTTCCATGTATTCGTATTCTTGATCCCCCTGGTACATGGGGGCTTCGTAACCGGGTATGTTGGGATCCCCCACTTCCTCGGGCATTTCCGGGGCATCCCCTTCGTGCCTCTCTTCAATCTGCTGCTCGGAGCGGGGCACGTTTTCCCCGTACTCGATCTCCTCCCGCTCTTCCCGGTCGAAGTTCAAGTCGGCGTGGACCATTACATCGGAATTCCCCGGACCGTAGATGGTATCCAGCATGTCCTGGAGGCGCACCTCCAGCTCCCGCTCAAACTCCCGGCGGTGCTGCAGCTGCTCTTCGGATTGCACCAGCCCGGTAACTTCCTCCCGGTGATCTAGAGGATCGTGGAGGGGGTTGCCCTCTTCGTCGATGACGCTGACCCGTTTGGGCTCCAAGTCCTCCACGCTGCCGGTAACCAAGTAGACGATGCCGTCCACCTGTTCCTCTTCCAGGGTAACCATAGGGCTCCGGCGGAGCTGCACCGAAGCGGAAGGCTCCCCCGCCTCCGCAGGGAAGCCCTGGGGATCGGGCAGCGCCAGGTGCACCCGGGCGGTTTCCACCGAATCCAGGCTGGTAATGGTGCGTCGCAGTTCTTCCTCCAATGCCGACTGGAAGCGCTTGCGCCTCTCGAACTCGCTCTCCAGCAGTCCGGGGTCTTCAAAGATCTCGAAACCCATCCCCTGATCGTGCATGTCGGGGGAAAGCTCCAGGCGGAGCCGATCCCTCTCCCCGGCGGGTACCTTTACGGTAGTGCCGTCGTCCTCCAGCTGGTAGTTCACCCCTTCTTCGTCCAGGTACTGGGCCACTTCCTGGGCCTGGAGAGTGTCCATGTTGCTGAAGAGGACTTCCATCCGGGGCTGAGCAAAAAAGTTCACCAGGAGCACCACAAACAGTATAAAAGCAATAACCGCCACTACCATACCGACCTGGGAGCTGCGGTTCAGGCCGGACCAGTACTGGCGGATGCCTTCGATAGGGGATGTATTGGATGTATTGGATGTATCGGAACCGGTGCTGGCCAAAATTATCCTCCTTTGCAACCGGCATTATTTCTCTGGTACCATAACTACCTTATGTCAATATTGCCCGGTTAAAAACAGCCATCCGCGCTACCTTGTCCCTCCGGACCGTTTAGCGGAATGGCAAGCTCCGGAACCGGCTTTCTTTATCTCTTAAGGGCGCAGCACTCAAACCCTGGCTGCCCAGACACCAGCATCTACTCCCTCCCCGGGGGCGGATTACTTGGTCCGCGGTTACTTGGTCCAAGGCTGGACCAGGCTACCTCTGCAGGTTACTAGATCTGCATGTTGGTGAGCTCCTGGTAGGAAGTCACCAGCTCGTTGGTCACCTGGGTGGTAAGCTGCAGCGCCAGCCGGGCTTCCTGGGTTTTGATCATCATCTGGTGAATGTCGTCGGTTTCTCCGGCTACAAAAGCCTCAGTTATCTCGTCGGCTTCCACCTGTTTCTGGTTGACATCGCCCAGGGCTTCCTGGAGCATATCGCCAAAGGAGGCCCCGGGGTTTTCCTGCTCCTGCTGCTGGGCGGGCTGCAGGCGGGTCCCCAGGTTCCCAATTTCCCGCAGGCCTAACTGTTCAATGGGTTCAGGCATAGTTACTCCTCCCTCGAGTTCCTGGCGTCACCTGCTTAAGATCCTATTTCCAGCGCCCGCAGGTAGATCTCCTTGGCGCTGTTCACCGCGGTAGAGTTGGCCTCGTAAGAGCGCTGGGCGGTGATGAGATCGGTGATCTCCTTAGCTACCTCCACGTTGGGGTACGCCACGTAGCCTTCCTCGTCGGCGTCGGGATGCTCCGGGTCATATTCCTGGCGGGGTTCGGAAGGATCGGCGTAGATAGAAGCCACTTCCACTCCCCGCGGACCCTGGGCCTGGCGGTCCGCCCCCCGGGCCGTGGGGAAGGGATGCTGGCCCTGGGCTGCTCCCCGGGCCTGCTCTAAGTTCTCAGAAAACACCGCGGTCCTCCGCTGGTAAGGTCCCCCGTCGGGAGTGCGGGTAGTGTTGGCATTAGCCAGGTTCCCGGAGATGAGATCCAGGCGCAGTTTTTCCGCAGTCAGTCCGGAACCGGATATTTCAAAGGACGAAAACATACTCATCAATTAACCCCTCCCTACCTCATTAACCATATATTGCCAGGTCTCAAAGCGGTCGCTGACCTGCTGGGACATGGCATTAAAACGGAACTGGTTGTTCACCAGCTCCAGCATTTCCTGATCCATATCCACGTTGTTGCCGTCAATACGGCGCACAGAAGACTGGTCTCTTTCCACGGAAGGCGATAGGTCAGCGGCGGGAGAAGGCTGGTGTTGGGGGTGAGTACGTTCCAGTTGCCCATTCTCCCTCTGGCGGGCCTGCTGCAGCTCTTCCTCGAAAGAAACGGAAGAGCGGCTGAAGCGGGGAGTGTTCAGGTTGGACAAATTGTGGGCAGTTACTTCCTGACGCAGGGCAGCGGCATCCAACCCGGCGCTCAGGTACTGCATGGTACTCTCTTCAAATAAGGGCATCCGTATGCCTCCTTCCCGATGACGGCTGTGTATTAGGCACACCCGGCTGCCCGAACCTGCAAATAAACATAAATTTACAGGCTGGCAGCCTGGCTGTCCCACCGATAAGTTGGACCCAACGGCTTTGCGCCCCCGCCTTACAACGGGTTTGCCTTTTTCAACCCATACTCAGGTTATCTTTATAAATTTTTAGAACAATCTGTTAAGTCTTTCTATTTACCATAGGATTATAATGCCTATTTCCTTGACTGTAAAGAGGTTTCTATAAAGTTTATAAAATTCCTTCTTTTGCATGGCATTTTTTTTTAAAAAACACCAAAAGCTTTCCAGGGAAAACCCCTTCCAGGGAAAAGAATTCCCAGGGAAAAGGGTTTATGGGCGCGGCTGCGGCTCCTCCTGGTAAATGCCTCTCCGAAAAATTTTTACCTGGGCCTATTTCCCCCAGCTAAATATCCCTGAGGTTCCCCCGGTTAAAGCTGCCTGGCGCCCATAATTTGCGCCCAGAACTTTAGGAGTTTATAAGTTTTGCCCGGCACCGCCCTGGCAGGGGGAAAGTTTTATTTAGTCTATTTATGGGCGATTGCCCCCGAGGGTGGGTTATCCCCGTTTTCCAGGGCAAAACTTTTCACCTGGTGAAAAATTTTGGCGAGGGAAGTTTTTTCTAATAAAGTTTTTGGTGGGGTAAATATTTTACGGTCTTTCTTTTTATTGTTCTTAATTAGTTCAACCCCTGGGGTCAAAACTTCAAGCAGTTCTTTGCGCTTCCTTCGAGGCAAACAGCATGTTTGTTATTGGTTCTCCGCCCCCACAGCGGCGCAGTATTTTTTAAACTTTAAGCCTGAACCGCATAGGCACCGGTAATTGGAGCCCAGCTTGCCCTGGGCAATATCGGCGCAGCGGGGCGCAAACCCACCCTTGCTGGGGCCAGCCAGGCTTCTATTTTGGTCTTCCAGTTTACTCTTCCAGGCCCTCCAGGGCCTCGTCCAGGTGGATTTTGAGCTCCTCCAGGGTGCCGCTGAGCTGGGAGTTCAGCACTTCCTTCAAGTAGGCGGCGTCCCCGGATTCCAGTCCCTGGTTGACCTGCTGGAAGTCGCTTTGCAGGCGGTCCTGCATCTCCCCCAGCTTCTCGCTGCCCAGGTAGGCAGCCAGGCTGCGGGTGGCGGTGTAGAGCCACTCCAGGCCTTCCACGAAGTTCAAGAAAGCATCCCGCTGGTAGCCCTTGCCCTGTTCCAGATCCTGGACCACGGCGCCGAGGAAGTTTGTGAGATTGTCCAGGTACTCCAGGGCGGAATGCAGGGTTTCCACCACCAGCTCCTCCTGGTGGACGCTCACCAGCTCCACCTGCTCCGCCTTTTCGCTTTTTAAGTACTGGGGCAGCTGGCTGCGGAAGTCCCGAACTTCCCCTCCGTCCACGTAGCAGTGCTTGACCACCCGTTCCAGCTTTTGCTGCTCCCGGAGGAACCGGTTCACTTCCTCCAGCAGCTCCTTTTCACCCAGGTTTTCGCCCCGGAGTTCCCCATTGGCGTACAGCTTCATCTCTGTTCCTCCTTTGGCTTTAGCCGGGTCCCGGCGGCAAACCTTAATTCCCGGGCCCAGCGGAATTGAACTGCTCGTATATAAAAGTACTAAACCAGGTAGCTACTCACTCTATCAATTCTCTATCAGGTCGCTAGGGCTTCTTTCCGGGTCAACTCGAAAGCAAGTGCACGGCTCAGCCTTTACCCCTTAGCAGGCTACCCTCGACAGTCGCCGGCACTCAACTGATTAAAAAGATGCAGTTGCAGTACCGGCTCCGGGTCGAGGCGGCACTGAAACCAGGTGCCGGCCTGCTACCGGGCAAGGCTTCGCCGGCTACTTCTATCTCTCGTTGACAGTCACTCCGCCATTAGCAACCTGGCCATCGCCGCTTTTTAACGACCTGATTATTAACTAAAAAAAGCTTGGTGCGCTCGCCCTGCCCCCTTCCCTCATTTTAAGGAGGTGGCCCCGATTATTCATCCAATCCAGCAACCCGGGAAGCATCAGGGCAATCCTTCCGGCAAAAACCGTTTTTACCACCTTCTCACAAGTGCTTCTCCGCTTGCCCCCTGCATCCCTTCTTGGCCTCTAAAACTGGCTCCGAAAATGCCGCCGGCAACAGCAGAGACTCCCCATCCCCCTTCAACACCATTCCCTTTTAACCACGTAAAAACCCCACCTTATACCTTTAGGGGTGGGGGATAAAGAAGCTTCTCCCTTCTTTTGCTGGCAGGCACTGCTTATAAGAAGCAGCTCGGTGTCATTGTAAACATTACTTATCCGGTAATTCCTTTGTTCCTGATAACCGCTACTCAAATGAACCCGCAACCAGTTTTACGGTCTTTCCGGGAGCGAGTTCTATGTAGGCGAGGGGAGGGAGCTCAGCAGCTCTTGTAGACGAACTTTTCCCCGCGGCTGCTCAGCTCGGGGGGCTGGTAGGCCTGCAAGGCTTTTTTGCCCTGCCGGAGGCCCTGCAGCTGCTGCAGAAGCTCTTCCCGGCGCTGCCGGGCCAGCAGCAGGTTTTCCTTACGGCGGCGGTGAAGCTCCCGCAGGCGGCTTCCTATCTCCCCGTCTTTCAAGGAGGGCTCCGCCTCCAGGGGCTCCTGCAGTTTTTGCAAGAGCACCTCTATCTCTTGGGCGAGGGCGCCCGCGGATTCGGGCTCTTCCCCGTTCAAGAGGGCGGCTTCCCGGTGGAGCAGCTCCTGGAGCCGATCCAGCAGGGCAGCTGCCTGGCCCTTACGATCCGGCAGAGACATTTTCGGCTTCCCCCTTGGCTAGGTATTCCCAGCTCTCCCGCAGGGAGGCAAAGACCTTCTCCGCTTCTTCGGCGGGACCCTCGGCCTTCTGCAGGTTGGCTTCTTTTAGCTGGTGGTAGGCGTACTCGTAGAGCCGGAACAGGTTGGTGGCCACTTCCCCCGCGTCGGTGTTGAGGGAGCACATCAGCTCCACGGTGACGTCCTGGGCCCGGTTGATGCTGCGGTGGGCCCCCATGATGTCCCGGTTGCGGATGGCTTCCTTGGCCTGGCGGATGAATTTCAGGGCCCCGTCGTACATCATCAGGATGAGGGTGGCCTGGTCGGCGGTCTCGATCTGGTTCTGCTGATACTGGCGGTAAGGGTTTACAGCCATATTCTCACTCCTCTCTGGCTTCTGGTGGAAAGCTCTGGGGGTGGTTTCTGGTTAAACTCCCATGAAGTCCTCCAGGAAGTCCGACTGCTGCTCCATCTGGCTCAGGGCCAGCTCCATGTCGATAAACTGCTGCCGAAGGCGCTCTTCCCGCATGGAGACCCGCTCTTCCACGTCCAGGATGCGGTCCTGCAGCCGGTCCACCCGGTTGTCGTAGCGGTCTTTTCGATCCTCGATAATTCCGTCGTCTTCCAGGTAGGTGTCCAGCACCTCGTCCAGCTGCCGCAGGATGCCGGGTTCTTCCTCGTCGTTGCCCTCACCGGCCAGGAGCTGGTGCACCCCTTCCGGGTTGCTCCGGATGGCTGCCCGCAGCTGGTCCTCATCTTTGATCTCCAGGTGTCCCTCGGATTTGATGTCGCCCTCCCCGGTGGTGTCGAAGCCCAGGCCGTAGAGGGTGCTGACTTCCTCCCCGCCTATCTGGATGTTAAAAGGCTGGGCCTGCAGGGCGGTGCGCATCTGGCTCTGGATCCGGGAAAGGGTGGTGTCGCCCTGGAGTTCGCCGCCGATGCCCCGCATATCGCGGATCTTGTCCACGGTCTGGTTGTACTCCTCGATGAATTCTTCTACGGTTTCCACGGCGCCATCCACGTCCTGGTCCACGCTTATAGTGGAAGTTTGGCCTTCCTCCCTCAGGTCCAGCCGGACGCCCTGGATGAGGTCATCGATGGTATTGGAGCTCCGCTCCACGGAAAAGGAGTCCTCCTCCGGGGCATCGGGGAAGAGGGTGAGCTCGGCGTTCTGTGCTTCCCGCAGCTCGTGGGCAAAGTCTCCATTGTCCAGCACGCCCAGGTCATTCATCACCTGGTCATCTTCCTCATTTTCAAAATCATTCAGGGTAATCTCTCCCTCTTCGCCTTCCACCCGGCTTTCCAGCACCAGGCGGTAGTCTTCCGCCTCCGCCTGGATCCAGCGGGCGCTCACCTCGCCGGTTTCCTGGTTGATGCGGTCGATAATGTCCTGCAGGGAATCCTCGGCATTCACGGCGATCTCCGCAGTGTCCTCCCCGGCGCCGATCTCGAACTCCCCGGAGAGGCCCAGGGCCTGGTGGGGGTCGGCAATCCTGCCGTTGTCCCAGGCATCTTCGTACTCCCCGTTATCAGGAGGGTCGGCCTGGTCGGGATCCGAAGCCACCATCTGCCGGGTGGCCAGCTGATCTACGTACACTTCGTATTCGCCTTCCACCGGCTCGCCGGTAATGCTGGCCCCCACCGCCTCCTCGTTGGAGGATTCGGCCTGGGAGGCCGCAAAGGTTTCGCTCTCCAGGAGGGGGGAGGCCGCGCTCTGCAGGGAGTCCAGGCGGGTGTTGATCTCGCCCCAGTGCTCCTTGGTCTCCCGGGCTTCCTCTATGTCCTCCTGCTTGCGCTCGATGGGCTTGCGCTCCAGCTCCATCAAGTCATCTATCATCTCGTGGATGTCCATTCCCGATACTTCGCCCAGCATGGGTGCTTGCATGGCTGTTCACCGCCTTTGACCTTTCAGGTTATGTACTGGCTGGCGCCCAAGGAAAGCCCCGGCGGGCTGCCGTCTTGCGGGCGGCAGCCCCGGGACTTACAGGCGCTGGTCCAACAGGACCCCCAGGACCTTCTGGATGTGGGCCACCACGTTGAGGACGTCCTCGGGGGGGATCTCCTTGATGACTTCCTCGTTCTCCCGGTCCCAGACTTCTATCATCCAGCGCTCGGTCTCCTCGTGGAGCTCGAAGCGCAGGCTCTGGTCGAAGGTGCGCACCGTGTCGTTGAGCTGCTCCACCGCCTCTTCCAGGTCCTCGTAGGTGAGTTCCCGCTCAGCCAGGGGGGACTCGTTGTCCAGGGGCGGCCGTGCGCCTTCCCGGTCCCGGGTGACCCGGTTCTCGGTGCGGGTGCCCTGGGACTCTTCCACCTGCTGTCCTTCCACCTGTTCCTGGATGCGATTAAGGAGGAGAGGATCAATGCCATCTATCTTCAAATCACATCACTCCTTAGTGAAATAATCCCGGGAGCCGGCCAAACCGGCTCCCGAGAGGATAGGCCCTGTTACTGAAGCAGAGCCAG
>CAZXDQ010000047.1:0-9614 GCA_964639405.1 uncultured Syntrophomonadaceae bacterium
AACCAGGTTCTGAGGGAATTAGATGATCAAATACAAGAAAACCAGGAAAAACAAGAAGCTATGAAGAGAAAAGCTGAGGTGAAAGATCGGGAGGAATACTCCCAAAAACTCCAAGAAAAAGTACAGCTGGAAAGAACCATTGGAGAAAGGGAAAAAATCCTGGAAAACAGCTGGCGTCCTCCATCTAACGACCAGAAAAATAAAATTGCTTACTGGGAAAAGCGTCTCCAGGAGCTATCTCCCTATGGTGATGCCGCACCGGAAACCACCTACCAGCACCAAGACATGGTGCGGATCAAAGAAGAAATTCAGCAGTTAGAAAAGAAAGAACAAGAATTACAACAAACCATCCAGGAATACCAGAAACAACTGGGAGATATTGAAAATAGTGTCAACCTTCTCCTGGCTGAAAACCAGGAGGGTCCCATACTTTGCCGCAGCACCGTGGATCTGCAGGCTTTAAAAGAAAAGCTCCAACAATTCCGCCGCACTCATCTAGAGCAAAAAGAAGCAGCCGAGACAGCAATAAGCATTTTCCAGGAGATCCAGCAAGAAGAAAAGGTAAAAGTGGGAGAGTTATTCGGGAAAGATAGTGAAATTTCCCGGTTATTTCAGGAGATAACCGGCGGCATTTACCGGGAAGCTTCTTTCCACCAGGAGAAAGAAAAAATTTTGGTTAAACTCCATGATGACACCTGGCTGGATGCAGACCAACTTTCCGGCGGGGCCTTCGATCAACTGTATTTTTCCGTGCGCCTGGCTTTGGGTGAAAAATTACTCCAGGGAGAAAAAGGGTTTTTTATCCTGGACGATCCCTTCATAAAATCTGACTTTAAGCGCCTGCAGAAGCAAATGGAAATTCTAAAAAAAATGGCAGCCAAGGGTTGGCAGGTACTATACTTTACCGCCAAGAAAGAAGTAAGGGAAGCCTTGGAAAAGGATATTCAGGAGGGGTCCATTCAGTGGCAGGAACTAGCAAGCAAGCCTTGAGTTTGCTCCCGACAAATGGTATCTTAGTATTGTGAATATCGGACCAATAAGTTGTCATAGGAATTAATACCAAAATGAAGCAGTAAGGAGGATTTTTTCATGGAAAAAGAAGAAAGCGCCCGTGTAATAAACAGCCACGTAATTTCTTGCCCTTCTTGTAAAGGGGATTACGCAGTAGCGGTAGTGTGGGACGACGGAGATGTAGATGTGTTGTGCACCGCTTGCAAGCATACGGAAAGACTCTCCGGGGAAGAATAATCCTTCTTTTTTAACCGAAGCTTTTACCTTTTAATAGTGGGAAATTAAAACGAATAGGCAAGGGAGCAAAAAAGCTGGCAAGGGGATCTATCAAATACAGGCACCTATTTGCCTCCAGGATCCTTTTGGCATCTGCCCCTAACTGGAGTCAGTTCAGTGGGGCATCAGCAATTTGCTTGCCGCCGGGTACCCCGTCCCCCCTGTGGCATGGGGTTAGCGGGGGTCTCTAAATCTGTCATCGGCCTTGAGCTTTTTGGCCTGGGAAGCTTTTTCTTCCAACCAACCGGTAGTAGCGTTTTCTCTGGAATCAAAAGCCGGAACGTACGGCTTGATATCCAGGAGGGGGGTTCCGTCCACTACGTCTACGTCAAGAATATACAGGTTGGGGGCTTCCACTGCAGTCAGCCTCACCACGGAGAACCCTATAGGGTTGGGGCGTCGGGGGGCACGGGTGGCAAACAAGCCCCGCTCCTGGTCATCCAGAAAAGGCTTTACTTTCAAAGAATAACCCGAGCACCGATGAAAATGATAGAGTAAAATGAGGTGGGAAAAGCCTTCCAGGTCCTGCAAGGCTTCTGCATATTCAGCTTTTATTTCAATACGCCCCTCTTCTCCAGAAGCCCCACTGGGTTGGATGGGCATACCCTGGGGATCGGGGAAAGGGGAATACACCGTTCCAATGCTAACCAAATTCACCAGCAACGCTCCTTTTGCCCAATATTTATCTTTACTGCTCAGCCGTTAAAAAGCTAAGATGATCAAATTGCTGCATCTTTTTAATCAGTTGAGTGCCGGCGACTGTCGAGGGTAGCCCGCGAAAGGGTAAAGGCCGAGACTTGCACTTGCTTTGGAGTTAACCCGGAACTATAGCCCACACGGCCTGGCCATAGAGACCTGATAGAGAATTGACAGAGTGAGTAGTTACTCCAGACGCAGGCTAACTTCTACCATGTCGGAACGAAACAGAATAAAAGAAAACTCCAGAGACCACTCTCCTAAAGATCCTTCCGCTAATATCTCTTCTTCCTCTCGGGAGGTAATTTCCAGTTCTCCCCCTTGATCTTCTAAAGTCTTTTGATACCAATCCGCTAAAGCTTCCAGCAGTTTTTCTTCCTCAATTATTTCTGTGCTCACGTAAAAGGTGACTAGATGGGCTTCTTCCGGCAGAGCTACCTCTTCAATGGACATGCCTCCAGGAAAAGGTAAGTCTTCTACAGGAAATCCGTGGGCTTCCAACTGGTCAATCACTTCTTCCGAGGGGCCTTCCTCAAACTTTTCCTCGACCATTTCCAACTGTTCTTCTTCCTCCGGAACCGAATCCCCATTCAATTCATCTTCCACCGGCTGCCCGTTAAGAGGGACTTCATCGTAAGAACCGCAACCCATCATTAACAGCAGTAAAACCGCCGTTAATATTGGAAGCCAAAAAAGTTTAACCATTTTCCGCATGAACACTGCTCCTCCCCATGATAAACTCCTTTTCCCGTTGCACAACTTGAGCTCACCAGCTGCCCCTTCCACTCTCAAAAAATTACCTATCTTCCAAGAAGTCACGCAAAGCCCCCACTGTAACCGCCGCCCCCCAAGTGTCTTCTTCTTCCGTAACTACCTGGGCAAAGATCACCCCGATCACCTGTTGAGCATCGTTAAACACTGGACTTCCACTACTTCCCTGATGGATAGGCGCCTGGATAACCATTTCCCTGGGGATCTCTAAATCTTGAGCTTCGTCGGAAGTTTGTTCTGTTTCTCTATACCCCAGGACTTTACCTTCGCTGGCCACCCGAGAAAGCTGTACCGGATTTCCTATCACCAAAATCTCTTCTCCTGTTTCCGGTTGATCTGCGGCTAATTCCACATAGGGAAGGTTATCTCCTTCCACCTCGATTACTGCCAAATCGGCTTCCTGACAGATCTCCCAGGAAGTCGCCCGGTAGGTGCCTTCTCCCTGGAAAGAGGCCCGCACGCTCACCGCATCCTCCACCAGGTGGCGGTTGGTTACTATTAACCCTTCTGCCTCAATATTAAAGCCAGTGCCCTTAGCTTCTGCCGAAGTGCTTCCTCTCCTGGTGTGTAGTTGAACTACTGCTTCCTGCAATTCTTCTACATGAGGCTGCTTTTCCAGTTCCCTGGATTCCATCAGCAGCTCCCAAGGGGAAACCGCCAGTGTCTGCAGCCACTGCCCCACCAGGGAACCCAAAAACACTAGGGCCACCATTAAACCGGCTATCTGGAGAAAAAAACGAAAGCGCTTCTGTTTCCTTGCTAAAAGCTCTTCTTCCTGATCCAGGTAGCGACGGTTAAGTTCTTCTAGCATCTCTTCTTCTCGCTGTTCATCGGGATCCCGATGGTGCCAGGACACAACAGTTCCCTCCTGAAAAATTATGTCTTCCTGCCCCTCCAACCTATTCCCCCAACGTTCTGCCGATCTTTCCTTCCTAAAAACAGCAGCTTATCTATTTTTTCCACCCAACACCATTTTTCTGATTTCCTCCAGGTAATTCTCGGTTTCCACGAAAAAAATGTTGTTGTGATCCGCCAGGGGAATAGTGAACAACTTCTTCTGCTCTGAAGCCAGGGCACGGTACAATTCCTCTCCCTGCTCCAGAGGAACCAATTGATCCCTTTCACCGTGAATGACCAAGGTAGGCAGCGTTATTCTGGAAACTTTCTTCCGAGCTTCTGCTTCCAGCTCGTTGAGATCCCCGGGAGAAGGTAACCCCAGATGACGGATCAACCTGACTATACTTAAAAAACCACTTTCTATGATCAATCCCTGGAGTTGATGGGCGCAGCGATCTGCCAGTTCTAAAGCGCAAATGCTGCCCAGGGAACGCCCCATCACCCACAAACGGTCCTGGAGCAGTTCCCGCCTGGTTAATTCCTTTTCCGCCGCCTCCAGGATCATAGGAGCATCAGCTACTATCCTTCCAAAGGTAGGAGACCCAGTGCTCTTGCCGTATCCCCGGTAATCAGCCACCAGCAAATTTAAACCTGCCTCCCGGTAATAAGGCGCAAAGAAGTCGTAATCAGAAACCACTTCTCCGTTGCCGTGAAAATAGAGAAGCCAGGGCGAATCTTCTTGAGCCCAGTAACCCCTACAGTGTACTTCTACTCCCTCCTCTACCGGAACCATCATGTCAAAGGCATTTTCAGGGGGGTCCGAATGCTCTGGTCGAGGATAAAACAGAAACTGCAAAAGAGAAGAGTTGTCAATAAGGGAATAATCCATGGCTATACCTCCCCCAATTTTTGGAGCGTTGAACAGCCCCCAGAGGTTGAAATCTATCCCCAGCTGGGGCAGATACTTATACGATCAGGGAGCCGCCGTCCACTATCAAAGTTTGTCCGTTCATAAAAGAAGCTCCCCCGGAAGCCAGAAACAGCACCGGATGGACGATTTCTTCTGGTTCCGCTATGCGGCCCATAGGGATACCCTTAACGATTTCCTGATAAACATCCGGGTTAGACCAGAAAGGCTTGCTAAAATCGGTTTTAACCATGGCCGGTGCCACAGCGTTTACTTGAATGTTGTGGCCAGCCAGCTCAGAAGCCAATACCCGGGTGAGCATATCTACCCCGGATTTGGCCACTCCGTATATCCCCATGGCAGGGGTGGCTTTTTGTCCGGCCACGGAAGATATATTTATGATCTTTCCACTCTTTTGTTCTTTCATAATACGGGCTGCCCGGGAAGAACAGAGGAAGGTGCCGTTTAGGTTGGAATCCACAATCTTTTGCCACTGATCATAATTAACCTCCACCACCGATTCGGTCATCAGATTCATTCCTACATTATTTACCAGCACATCTACCCGGCCAAAGCGATTCATGGTCAAGTTAAACAGATTGTCTACCTGATCTTCTTTGGCTATGTGAGCCATTACCGGCAGTAAATCTTCTTCTACTCCCAATTCTGCCACAGCCTGATCCAAACCTTCTTGTTTTCGGGCACAAATTACCACTTTAGCCTTCTGTCGGAGAAGCTCTCTGGCCATCTCCAATCCCACACCCCGGCTGCCTCCTGTAACAATAAACACTTTGTCCTCCAGGCCGTACCACAAATCTGCCATGCCCTTCACCCCTTTATAGAGAATTTGAGGGGACAGGATTCCGCCAGCGAGTCCCCCAGATTAAACAGCCAGCGGGATCTCCAGTTTATACTTAAACTTTAGCATTAAAGGATAATTATAGCAAGTTCTCCCCACCAGTCAAACCCCATGGCCAGCTCCAGAAAAGCCACTATCAAGAATAACACCAGGCTAACCGCAAACAGTCGGTTGAACCAGCCCCGGGGCAAGAGACCCTCGGGGGGAGGCCACAGAGGTGCTGTCCCGGATTGACGGTGCAAAACTTTAAAACCGTAAATTCCTCCTGCTAAGGATAAAAATAGCAAGGGAAGACCCACCCAGATCCCATCTAGCTCCGCTTGAGGTTGGGACTGCACTGCCTCCACCTGGTCAATCTGTTCCAGGTGATTTGCCAGGTACAGGTAGGTTACCCCCAAAAAATTGTTAAAAGCATGGTAGAGCACCCCTCCCCACAGAGAACCAGTTTTGATTACTATTACTCCCATGACTAAACCTAACAGAAAAGTACTTCCTAACCGCAAGAAGGAGAGGTGAAAAACAGCAAAAAGGAGCGAACTGAAAACCAAAGCCGGAATTATCCCTCGCTCCTCCAGGGCTGGCATTATAGTGCCCCGGAAAAAAACTTCCTCGCAGATTCCTGCAGAGACAGCAATAAGGAACAGGTAAACCAGGTAGTCGGAAAAATCTTGGGGAGGAGGCAGTAATTCTACTGGCTGGTACCCCCATCTTATGAGAGCTTCCATTAATCCTGAGGATAAAAGCAAATTCAACAACCAGAAGGACACCGTCAACAGCAAAATAGTAGGGATAAAGCGGAAACTTAGAGGTCGAAGCCTGGAAAAGGAAAACCGGTTTACCCGAAAGCGTTTCCAAAACCAAAGTCCAGGTAGCAATATGATTACCCACTGGGTAACCAACATGCCAGTTTCAAAATTCCATCCTTGTAATAAAGAACCCAAAGTCAACAACAGCAGAAAAACCAGGAAATAGTATTTCATTGCAGAAGGCAGGCCAGGTCCAGAAGAAAATTCCTCCCTCTCCTTTTCTCTAAAGGCTTCACCTCCATAAAAATAGCCTCCACTGGAGCTCTGCCCTTCCTCCCTATAACCAAAAGCAGGATCTCCATAACCCTCCTGGGGATTGGTCCCAGAAATAGGGGTAGTCCTTTCGTTTTCCCCTCGGGAGTCTTTTTCAGCATCCGAATCTGGTATCTCTCGATTATCCAGGTCTTCCATCTATATCACCATTTTGGGAGTAGAAATTTTTTGAACTTCTATTTCTTAAAGCCATTTTAACACACTTTAAAAGGAAACAGGGAACCGGGTAAAGAAATACTAAGAAGCCAATTTGCAAAAGCTGGATAAAAATAATCCAGGGCTTTGCTTGCGCATCTTGTTCTAAAGGAAAGCTTAACGGGAAATACATTCGTGACATGGCACGAGACCACCCTCCTGGGGAAAGCTAGCCGAATAATAGGAGCGGGGCTGGAATAGACCCTGTGCCGGTTGTACCTCCTATCATCCAACTCCCTCCCGGGGATTAGTCTGGACCTCCCAGGAGGTGTAAAGAGGAAAGTTGTTTTCCTGGAAATGCTGGAAGAAGCTTTAGAAGTAGGTTTTTATCAAGTAACTGGAGGAGGATTGACCCTTGCGAATTAGACGAGCTGAAAAAAAAGACCTTCCGGAAATTACGGAAATTTTTAACCAGGCTATCGAAAACACCACTGCTACTTTTACCGACGAACTAAAGACCCCCGAAAGTATGGAAGCAAGGCTGGAGCAGCATGATCATTACTTTCCCATGCTAGTAGCCGAGGAAGAGGGAAAGGTAATGGGGTGGGCTTCCCTGAATCCCTTCATAAGTCGTTACAGTTTTAGAGGCACGGCGGGGGTCTCCATTTACATTCGGGAGGCTTCCCGGGGGCAAGGAATAGGGAAAACCCTCCTTAGCCAACTAATAGATATGGCATACCAGCTTGAGCACCGCACTATAATAGCCTGGATAGAAGGGGAAAATTGGGAAAGCATTAAATTGCACCAGGACCTGGGTTTTGCTTTCAAAGGCAACCTGGAAAAGGTGGGGTGCAAATTTGGCAGGTTTCTAGATCTTCACGTTTATCAGCTTTTCTTGAAAAATCCCGAAGCCGACAGTTAAAATTTCTATTCTTGGGGGCAGGAAAACTTTAAATCTTCCTCTTGCTTATGGTTTATTCTTTTCACCTGCTTGTGGTCCTCTCGGGCAATTCTTTCAGCGTGCTTTCTCTTTATAGAACTCATAAATACCTCGACCTTCTGGAGGGCATCCAGATACCGAGTTTTCCTTACCCACCAGGCTTGCCCCACAATTACCCACCCCCAACAGGGTTCCTTTACCCTGCTTTAAATCCTCCTCTTCCAAAAGCTGCCCCAAAAAAACCGTGCCAGGAAGAACGGCTCCCTCTTTATTGAGTCTCCTTAAGGCAGCCAGGTGACCGCCCATACAGGGAGTGCAGGTGCCTTTCTCCACCACCTGGAGTCCTTTTACTTCATAGCTAGGAAGTCCCTCTACCCTCTCGGTAAGAGGCGCTGCATCCAGGGCTTCTTCATTATAAACTTTTATCCTTTCTCTGTTCAGAGGACCCATTCCCTGTTCTCCTGCCAGGCGCAAGTGTTCTATTTCTTCGGGGCAATAACCCATGATAGGAGCTGCTATCCCGTCCACAGCTACCGGATTAGTACCTGCCAAAATAGTGTCCATAGGTACTGGTGAGCCTCCCCCTTCCCAGGCGAAAGAACAGAGAGTGGCATCCAGAATAATTAGGTGCACAGGAATAACTTGGTTAAGATCGACAATACACTGCTCCAGGTTAAGCCGGTGGAAGCGTTTTTTCTCCTGGTCGTGAATGCAACCCTTAAGGTTCTTCAACGCTGCTGTAACCTTAGTTTGAGCGTGGACTTTGAGTACCGGGAGGTTGATTACCACCTCCGCTTCCAGGAGGGGACGTGCCACCTGGACTTCTTGGAGCTCCCGACCCCCAGGCACTTTAAGCTTCTCAAAAGGGCCTTTTTTCAAATCCTTTACCTGGGCCCCAAACTGCTCTGCTACCTTGTCGAGGCCACTTACCCGAAAAGCCTTTTCGGTAGAAGCCACCGCCGCAGAACCCTCTCCCACTACTACTTCCCGGGGTAAGGTTTTTTGCAATTCCTGGAGGATCCCCTCCAAAACCCGGGGATTAGTAGTGGCTCCCGAGGAGTGAGGCTCTTCCATCACCAGATTGGGCTTTACTAGGACCCTGCTCCGGTAAGGCACCAACTCTTCTACGCCTCCCAGCATTTCCAGGGCTTTTTGAACCATTGCCTCCACCTCTCTACCCCTCTGTACAGCTACCGCAGTCTTGGTTACCATGGCAAGGCACTCCTTCTTTTTTCCAGGTATATTGGTAGAACTTCCGCCCAACTAGTTTCGTCTTCCACTACTAATATCTTTTCTTTGTCCCCATAATAGCTTTCCTCAGCCAACTACCCCTCCCTCCTAGAAACAATAGAAACCAAATGCGTCAAAATTGCGTCTGCCCACCTCCAGCACTAATTTAAGTAAGCTGTTTTAAATTACAACTAATATGTTTATCCTCCACCTCTGTCCCTAAAAAAATCTAAGCTGCCCGTGGAAAGTCGAGGAATCTCCTCCCGGAGAAGGATTCTCTTCCGAATATTCTGAGGGGGGCTGGTAACAGCTTTCAGCAGGATGAAGTAAGTTTTCTCTCTTCTCTAACTGCTCCCCTTCACCGTACTTAACTTCATAGAAGCCTTCTGTTTTTAGAGTTATTTCTTTTACGGGATAAAGTTTCAAGTTTACTTCCTGAGAAGTTACCACCGGAAAGCGAAACCAACGGTTGATATGGCGGGGCAAGCTTCCTTTTTGCTGCTGATATTCTTGTATGAACTCCCCATGACAGGAAAGTCTTTCCCGATGGTACCGATTAAAACTTTCTTTTACTTCAGGGTGGGTTACTTTCTCCAGGAAAGCGGCAAGTTTTTCGTCCAGCTCACAGCCCACACTGTTCCTTCCACACGCCATGGCTGCCATAGTAGTAGTTCCAGTCCCCAGAAAAGGATCCAATATCTGGTCGCCGTAAACACTGTACATATTGATGAGCCGGTAGGGAAGAATAAAGGGAAAAGCCCCGCTGCGGGTCCGAATTCCCTTCCGCTGCCCAAGATGGTTTTCTCCGTTAGATAGCTCTTCTTTCTCTATTTTTTCCAGTTCAGCCCCTTCCTGGCGTACTCCCTTAAAATC
>CAZXDQ010000048.1:0-9607 GCA_964639405.1 uncultured Syntrophomonadaceae bacterium
AAATTTTCTTTCTGTGCTATCAAATATGCTCACTATTAAAGAAGGAATATAATTATAGGTGATGGTAGAAAAACGTAGATCAGCCCAGTGCTCTCCCCGGGTAGCGGTAATTTGGATCTCATTTGAATATCCCAGGTTTTCACCCCTCTGGGCTTGCTCCATGGCTTGTTCCAGCTTAAACTTATGCTCGGGGTGAACGAAATCTGCTAAATGGCTTCCGTGAAGTTCTCCACCCCCTTTTTTCAAAAGGTCGCCCAGAGTCTGGTTGGAATAGACAATTTTCCCCTCCTGCAAAATGCATATTCCCGCCGGTACACTGGTATCAATAAACTGAAACAATTGGTTTCTTTGCTCAGACTCCAGGGAGAACCTCCGCAAGCGGAGAAGACATTCTACCCGCATCTGTATCATGGATTTCTCTTCAGGGATTTCTATTATTTCATCTGCTATTTCCAGATCGGAAGGCTTCAACTTCTTTTTTTCCGAAGGGGATATCATCAACAAAAAAGGCAAAAGAAGGGGGCGGGTATTTTCCCTGGTTTTGATCAGTATTTCCCGTTTTTCCTATAGAAAATAATAATCCATGATTACCAGGTCTGCTAAATAGAAGTAGTCCCTTTCACTAAGTACTGTGTATTCCGCAAGCAGATCCGAAAGTATTTTATAGTTACTGGAGTTACTGACTAGTAGCAGGATTTTTTCCACAGTATTATTCACCTACTCACTTATTATCTCCCAGGTCAGTAGAGATAAATTCTGGGCTGCCGGAGAGGATGCCCCGCAGCCCCGTAAGGGGTTTACCTACTTTGAACCCATACCTGGTTATTTCTACTTCCCGCAGAGTTTTTTCAAAACTGCTGAGGCGTTTCTTGAGCACCCCTATGGCTTTATTCATTTCTCCCCTGATTTCCAGATACCGCATAAAAACAATGCTGTCCGCCAAATAGCTAATGCCGTAATCGGAAATCCTAAATTCTCCCGTAATATTCTGTATCTCGTTAATCAAAATAACCGTTACTCCTACGCTTTTAAGATACTCGGATAGAGAATGCAGATGCCTAAGCATCTCGTACCCCTCGTGGTGCCCTTCTTCAAAAGAAAGCCGGTATCCGGAGATGCTATCCAACATCACAATTGTTGTTCCCCTCTCTTCGATTTCCCGGCGAACATGATGGGAAAATTCATCCGGCATGTATTCCAGGGGATCTATCTTTACCAGGGAAAGGCTCCCTTTCTCCAGCATGTTGGCTACCGGAATGTTTACGGCTTCGCAGTGCTCCTGAAGGGATTCCACCCCTTCCTCGAAAGTGTATATAACTGAGCGCTCGCCCCTTCCTGCCGCTTCTTTCATAAACTGAACGCCCAGGGTGGTTTTTCCTACGCCGGTAGGTCCGCTTATTACCGTAGCAGTTCCTCTTTCTATGCCGCCGTGCAGTAGCTCATCCACTTCCGGGACGCCGGAAGAAATGATTTCGAAAGAATACTCATGCTGGTAATGCTTGGGCTTTAACGCCGGGTACACTACCATACCATTTGCATTTAAGCGCAAAGCATGGGTTCCTTGAACAAAATCCGAGCCTCTTAACTTGGAAACCTGGATCTGCCGCTTTTCCTTTACCAGTTCCAGGGTTATTATCCCATCACATAAAAACTGCAGATCATCATCGGACAACAAATTGCTTATCTCGGAAGAAAGCAAAAAAGTAGCACCGAACTTTGTTACTGTATCTATTAGAGATAAGAGGTTTTTTCTGAATTGGTAGTTATCAGGAGCCAGGTAATGAAGTTGAGTAACACAATCCAAAAAAACTCTCTTCGGCTGAAGTTCTGTTAAATAGCGCTTCACTTCTTGTATCAGAGGTTCTTGTTCCACTTCTCCCGGGGGAACCACATTATAATATTCCCCCTCCCCAGTAAAACCATTAGTAGGGATTAAATCCAGGATCTCGACTCTATCAACATCAAAATTCCTTTGCAGTGCATCCTGGCGAAGCTTGTCAGCAGATTCGGTTAGGGAAATAAACAAAGGTTTTTCCTCTTTCTGCAAGTTTGTGCTGAGGAAATGGAAACCCAGCGTAGTTTTGCCAGTACCAGGACCTCCTCTAACCAAATAAGAACGTCCAGGGAGCAATCCTCCTCCCAGTACTTCATCGAGCCCGGGCACTCCAATGGATAACCTCTCTACATTATCAGTCATTTTCTTGGTCCCCCTATAATTCTTGTAGCCTTGTATACCACCATTCCACACCTAATACTTTTTATTATTCAAGCTTATTTCTATAGTCCTTATCAAATACCTGCCCCTAAACTGTTATTTCTACCAAAACGTAAATTTATGCCCCTTCCTCCTCCAACAGGGACAAGAACACTTCCACCAGCTGGGGGTCAAATTGAGAACCGGCGCAACGACAGAATTCCTGGTAAATCTGCTCCCTGTTGAGAGCCTTCTTGTAAGGCCTGCCGTTGCTCATAACCTCGTAAGCATCAGCAATAGCAGTAATGCGGGCCAACAGGGGGATGTCCTCCCCCTGTAATCCCCGGGGGTAGCCTCCGCCGTCCCAACGCTCGTGGTGGCACAGGATCTCCTCCGCCACGTGGGAAAAATTCTCCGTAGCCCGGGCGATGCGGTAGCCCGTTTCCGGGTGTTTTTTCATTACCTCCCATTCGTTATCCTCCAGGGGGCCCTGTTTAGTGAGAAGCTCTTCGGGAAGATTAATTTTGCCGATGTCGTGCAAGGTAATAAGCAGCCGCAGGCGGTTTAACTCCGTGTCGGGAAGCCCTACTTTTTCCCCTATCTGCAGAGCCACCGCTTCCATCCGGCGGGTATGGGCTTCCGTTTCATAGCTCTTTTCAGCCAAAGCTTTAAGCAGAGTATTAAGCACATTGCTTTTCTCACTGCGGCTTTCGGAAATCTTCTCCCGGTACATATGATCTTCTGCTTCCTTCAAAGCACTCTTGAGGGACTTTTGCGCATCCTCCTTTATGGACATGCCCACCGCCACCGAAACAGGCAAATCCTCGATCAAGAGGTTCCCGCACAACTCTTTTATTTGTAAATACACTTTTTCAGCCTCTCTCCAGTCCGAACCCGGCATCAGGATAACAAACTCGTCTCCTCCCCAGCGGGCAATGACATCCGGCTCCCCGCACACGCCCTGCAGAGTCTGGCTGGCTTCCTGGAGCATCAGATCCCCGGTGCGGTATCCGTAAGTATCGTTTATCAACTTCAAGCCGTTTAAATCCACCATTATTAAGCTTACCGGCAGCTCTCCCTTTTTATCCAGGTCTTCCATTGTTTCTTCTAAATATGAGCGGTTGTACAAGCCGGTGAGGCGGTCGTGGAAATAAAGATAGCGGGCTCTTTCCTCCGCGCGCCGCCGTTCAGTAACATCTTCCAATACTTCTATGATGGAAATTGAGTCGTCCAGTTTTACCAGCCTGGTGGCACTGCCCTCCAGGACGCGGTGGTTGGCTTCTATCGAATAGTAAACCGTTTCCGGGGCTCCCTCTTTCATCAAGTAGGGGATAGGACAGGTGGGGCAGGGTGCTTCTTTGCCCAATTCCCGGTAGCATACTTTCCCTTCCAATTCGCCAAAAGCTTGCCGGGCAGCTTCATTAAGGTATTCAATGCGGTAGTTGGGGCTATCTACAATTACATACTGCTGCATGGCATCAAAAAGCCGGAACATGTAATCCCTTTCTTTCCGCAGCCGGGACTCGTATTCTTTCTGTTCGGTTATATCCCTCACCTGCTCCACCACCCGCACCACTTCTCCCTTTTCATCCAGCACTGGATTGCCTCGGCACCAAAAATATCTTCCTATTTCTGGAAGATACCTTTCCGTAATGGCAGGCTGCTTGCTTGCCACTGCCTTACTAACCGCGCAGGGAGAACATTCCTCCTGTCTTCCTAAAACTTGATAGCATTTTTGGCCCCGAGCTTCTTCTGGAGTTACCCCCATGAGCTGGTAATACGCCTGGTTGTAGCGTTCGATGGTGTGATCGGGGTATTGAATGCCCAAAATATCGGTAACTCCGTTGATGACTCCCTCCAAGACGTTTTTCTGATAGCGGAGCTGCTGCTCCATATCTTTTCTTTCGGAGATGTCCCTGGCCACCCCCAGCAGGATAGTCTCTCCATTGTCTTCGCTTAACAAGCTCAAGGTGGCAGCATGCCATTTCCAGCCTCCGCCTTGGAGGCGAGCCCGGTACTCCACTTCTCTGGACAACAAACCGGTGCGCAGAAGCTCCTGCACCGCTTCCTTCAGCGTCTCCACGTCCTCGGGATGGACAAATTCCACAGCATTCCTGCCAATCACCTCCTCAGGATGGTGTCCCAGCAGGTGCTGCCAGTTGGGAGACACATAGTAAAAATCCCACTGCTGGTTCCCTGTAAAGATGATGTCATTGGCTTTCTCCACCAGGGACCTGAATTTTTGTTCGCTAAGCCGGAGGGCTTCTTCCGTTTCCTGACGGATTTTCAGTTCTTGGGAGAGTTGCAGGGAGTGATGGCCCAAATTAGAAATAAAGTGGGCAATCCTGGATAAAAAGCTCAAAGCCCAATCCACCGTTTCCTTCTTAAAACGGGGCACTTCCTGTAAAGCCTTTAAGTATTCTTCTTCATCAAAACCGTAGCAGCGGGCTTGTCTCCGGTATAATTCGAGATCAATCTTTTCTTCCTCAAAGAAAAACTGCCCCATAAAGATATTGGCAAAATGGGTACCTTCTACCATAATGGGAGTCACTATATCCCACATATTGTTTTTACATTGATAGATCCTGAATTCGCCAGATGGCACCCCCGAGGACAGATGAAGATCGCTTTCCAGGCAGTTTTTTTTAGTTTCCGGATGAACCCGGTGGAAATCGGTGCATATCCTCTGCCAACCCACTCCCGCCAAAACTCTGCCCTGAAGATCAATAAGTGACATGGGAAGTCCAGTCAAACGGTGAAAATCTTCCATAATAGCTTGGAAATGGTCAACATCAATCAGGTCTTCCAGCTGAAGTTGAGCTTCCTCCCCTCCAAGGGAAAAATGTTCCCGGTGCTGGCTATCCTTTGCCCTGGGATCATTATGCATTCCAATGACACCTCATCCCGTTAAAGATACCTGCTTTACTTTCCCAAATATTTTGTTCAATAACCTTGCCGTTTCTACCCGTCCCTACTCAAACCTTCTAGTGACTGTTTACTAATCCCCTTTCTACCTTTAAGCTTTCCCTCTGTCCCAGATAGTATTAAGGGTCCTGAGCCTTGACTTAAGCCCGTACTCTTGGTTAGACAGCAAGTTCAAGCAGCAGGACCCTCTTTATCAATCAAGTAAACTGTTCTTCTGCGCTTCTATCCTTCCTCTTTTCCCCAGATTCCAGAAACAAAAAAGACCTGCTCCCGTTAACCCAAAGCAGGTCCTCAAGCCTTAACCCTTTGTTAGGTAGAGATCAAGGGCAACCGAGCCATCCTGGCAGGCAATCCCAAGTACCCGCGTTGGACCTCCTGGCTTTGCGTCCCCAGCTTTCACCGGGTTTGCCTTTCGATTAAATAACTAGATTAATTCAAGTATCATTATTAATTAAAATACCATATTTCTTTACTAATACTAATTCTTTGAATTATTAATTCTCTAAAAAACTCGAAAAACCTCCCCCTGGATGTTGTTTTTGTAAAATTCATACTCTTGATCGTTCACGTTTCCTTATTCATACCTGCTCTAAACAGTGAATGATGTAAAAAAGGCAGCTCCTCTTCCTCCATTCCTCAAAAGAGGCTGCCTTCAACTTATGTTTTTAGCGCCCTGGTTCCAAATTCATATTAATTGTCGATACTTGATTCTTTTTGCTAACAATTATTTAATTCCTATTCTTGCTCCCATTTTCTCACCAATATTTCCACCACTTCAGGATCAAATTGAGTGCCTGCCCCTCTCTTCAGTTCCTCTAATGCCTCCTGATGGGTTCGAGGTTCCTGGTAAGGCCTACCGCTGGTCATAACTTCATAAGCGTCAGCAACCGCGGTAATCCGGGCAAGCAAAGGTATCTCACTTCCTTTCGTGCCCCGGGGATAGCCCCGGCCGTCCCACCATTCATGGTGGAAAAGTATCTCTTCTGCAGTGTGGGCAAAGTCTTCAGTAGCCAGGACTATTCGGTACCCTATCTCCGGATGAGCCTTCATGGTTTCCCACTCCTCCTCGGTGAGAGGATCCTCTTTGGTTAATGTTTTCTCTGGAATGCCAACTTTTCCCACATCATGAAGGGTTATTACCTGACTCAACCGGTTAAGTTCGGAAGAGGAAAGGCCCAACTCTTCCCCTATTTCCCAAGCCACCATCAGCATATAGTGGGTGTGCATTTCCGTCTCAAAACTTTTCGCGCTAAGGGATTGAAGGAGGGAGCTGAGGACATTGTTTTTCACGCGGCGGCTCTCTGCAAATTTGTGCTGGTACATATGGTTTTCGGCCTTTTTCAGCACTTCCTCCAAGCTGTGTCCGGGGGTCTCCTTAACTTCCGAGCCCAAAGCCAAAGAAACGGGAATGCCTTCCACTGAAACTCCCCGGCTGTTTTCTTCGATCCTTTGGGAAATAAGTTCCAGTTCGCTTTTGCCGGTTCCCGGCAGAAGAATCACAAATTCATCTCCGCCCCAGCGGGCAATAAGATCCTCCTTCCTGCAAGATCCAGTGATAATTTTTGCTGCCTTTAGCAGCAATTCGTCTCCCTTTTGATGACCGTAAGTGTCGTTTATCAACTTCAAGCCGTTTAAATCTACCATGATAATCCCTATGGGAAGCTGTCTTGCCGTATCCAGCCTGTTCATCTCTTCTTCCATATACGCTCGGTTATACAGTCCTGTCAAAGTGTCATGGAAACTCAAGTAACGAATCTTTTCTTCTGCTTGTTTCCTTTCGGTAATGTCCATGATCAAGTTGAGGGTGGCTGAACGTTTTTCCCATTCCACCGGTCCAGCGCTAATTTCTACCCACCTCACGTCTTGGTCTTTCCTCACTACTCTAAACTCATAGCGCTCTTCCACCGCTTCTCCCTGCAGCCGCTTCCAGTGTCTTTCCATTACCCGCTCCCGATCCTGGGGATGAATATATTCCCCAAAGGGAGTTTCCAGCATTTCCTCCTTGCTATATCCTATAATTCTAGCCACTTCGGAATTAACGTATTTAACCAGCCCATCCTGAGCCACCAAAATACCTTCACTGGCGTTCTCCACCAAGAAGCGGAACCTTTCTTCCGATTGCCGCAGCGCTTCTTCCGCTTCGATTTGTTCCGTAATATCTCTGCAGAAACCTATAAGCTGCTCATCATCCAGCCGGGTAGCCACCAGGTTGGCCCAAAACCTTTTTCCGTTTTTCTTGCGTCCTAAAATATTGGTTTCCAGGTGCTGGCTTATTTTCAGTTGTTCAAAACTTTCCAATCCCTCATCTAAAAACTCCGGGGCCAAAAACTCAGGGACAGAAATGGACAGCAGTTCTGCTTCGTTGTAACCAGTTAAACGGCAGGCTTCCTGGTTTACTTCCAGGAACTGACCCCGATTATTTGAAACAAAAATAGCCAGGGGCGCTTTTTCCGTATAAGCCCTGAACTTTTCTTCACTCCGACGCAATTTTTCCTCTACCTCTTTTTGAGCTGAAATATCCACGGTTACCCCTAAAGTTCCTCCCACTTCCCCTTCAATGTCCAGCAAAGGTTCCAGAGTAAAAAGGGCGGGAAAATGCTCCCCGGACTTTCTAACCATTTCCGTTTCTACCGTAAAGCCTTCTTTATCCTGTTTCAACTTTTCAATATAAGAGGGAAATTTTTCCACCTCTGAAGAACTGTGGAGAGGAGCTACGTGACACCCCAGCATCTCCTCCCGGGTGTAACCGAAAATAGTTTCCGCTCCAGGGCTAAACTCCTGTACTATTGAATCCAGGTCGGTCACCACCAGAGAAACTGTTCTGGCAGCGTTGATAATGGAACGGTATCTCTCCTCCTGTTCAATCCTTTCATTGATATCAATGTGGCTTCCCACCACCCTGGCGGGTAATCCTTCCTCGTCCCGAGTAACCACTTTTCCCCTGCCGTTAATCCATTTGTGTTCTCCCCCTTTGGTGCGGGCTCTAAAAATTATGTCAAAACTGCCTTCTTCCCCCTGAAATATCTTGCTTAATTTATCCTCTACTTCCCCCTCATCCTCAGGATGAAGCAGGCTGCGCCAGCTCTGATAACTAGGGGAAAACTCTCCCGGCGAATACCCCAGCATTGTGTAATAATGGTCGCTGAAATAAGCCTCCTCCGTTTTCACGTTCCATTCCCAGATACCGTCCTCGGTAGCGTTTAACACTTGATTAAACAGCTCCTGGCTCTCCCACAAATCCTGTTCGATGCGCAGCCTTTTGATGGTGGCAGCTATCTGGTTAATATAAAGCTCCAGCTGTTCTTGATGGTCCAAATCCTTGCCCGGAGGCATAACTATAGTTATGGTACCCAAAGGTACCCCGGCAAAATTGAGCTCCATGACATAGACTCCTCCCGGCTGGAGCTCTTCTTCCAACCTCTTCAACAGAGGGGCTATATGCTGGTAACGGTAGTAGCCCAACTCCGCAAAAGAAGGAAAGTAGACCAGGCGGTTCCTGCCGGCGACCTGCAGCTTTTGATGCTCAGTTTCCCAGGAGCTTCCCTGTATGCTGAGTCCCAACTCCTCATTGATCCAGGACCTCCAGGCGGGAGGGCCGGAGACCGCCCGGGTGACAGTTTTGGTTTCGTCATCCTGGGAGATAAGGTTTAATATAACAAATTCTGCTCCCGAAACTTCCCGTACGGTATCGGCGAAAAAGTTATAGTCCAGGCTGGAAAGATCCATTTCCTGACAGCGGCGGCCGTATTCCATCAGCTTTTTACTCTTTTCGCTTTCCTTTTTCAAGAAGGTAATATCATGGAAAATAGTAACCAGGTAGCCCGGTTCATCGCTAAAGGCAGTCACTTCATACCAGCGCTCCAGAGGATCAGAATAAGCCTCCCACTGCAAACTTTCCCCAGTGTTGACCACCTGGCTGTAGACTTCGATCCAATCAAAATGGAACCCTCTTATATCAGGCAGCACTTGGGTAATCGTATAGCCCAGGGCTTCGCTCTTCTCCAGGCCGGTTAACTTTTCAAAAGCCGGGTTCACTTCTAAAAACTCATAGTCCACCGGGACTCCCTCCTGGTTGACCACTACCCGGTGGCGGGCAAAGCCATAGGGCAAATTATTTACTAGCGCCTGAAAACGATCCTGCATATCCTTCCTGCCCCTTTAAACCTAAATTTTACTTGTTTAAAATCAACTTCTATAAGGGCGCTAAAATTCCTTCGTGCAATTTGAATATCTCCCCAAACCAGCCTGGGGGGCGAGAATATTTCCGCCCCCCAGGCCTCTGCAATTTTGGCTCTAGCTTTAAGCTAAAAGCTTCTTTTTCAAGTAGATATCTTTTCTTATTATTCCTTCTACCGGTTTACCTCCGCAGGTTCCTTTAATTACTTTACTTGGTTCTTCCCCCAGTCCTTTCTATTTGTTCTTTCCTTCGATCCCTTCCATTAATTCTCCGAACAACTAATTATTTGATCAACGTCCTTTATCAAGCTG
>CAZXDQ010000049.1:0-5010 GCA_964639405.1 uncultured Syntrophomonadaceae bacterium
AGGTACGATTAATTTGTTTGCTGTATTCCTTTACTTCTCCATACCGGTTCTAAAGTTTGCTGGCTGGAGTTCAAGACATTTTTAAACAGATGAACAATTGACTTAAATGGACCAAATATAAAATATTCCTTCTTGATAGGATTATTTTAATATTTATAGAATTTTAAATGTAATGAAATATGCGAGGAGGTGCAACTAATTAAATGGAAGAAAGAGTTTATTTCACCTCTTTAACTCCAGTTAACTATCTTTTTCGAAGTGCCATGGTGTTCCCTGAAAAAACAGCGGTGGTTTACAATGATCAACGATTTACTTACCAGGAATTCTACGACCGGGCCCAAATGCTTGCCAGTGCCCTGAAGAACGAAGGAATAGAAAAGGGAGATCGGGTAGCTTTCTTATCTCCAAATATCCCTCCATTATTAGAAGGACATTATGGAGTTCCCTTGGCTGGAGCCATACTGGTGGCTATAAATGTTCGCCTTGCTCCCCAGGAAATTCTTTATATCCTGAACCATTCCGGCTCTAAAATACTCTTTGTGGATACTGCTTTCTACAACCTCATTGAGCCTATTAAAAATGAGCTGGAAGCTTTGCAAAAAGTAGTACTCATCATAGACGAGGAAAACACCCAAGAGGAGAACTTGGAAGATTACGAACGATTTATTCATAAGGGGCAGGTTGAACATCTGGAAGTTCCCTTACAAGACGAAAATGAAACCATTACTATCAACTATACTAGTGGCACCACTGGTAAACCCAAAGGAGTTATGTACACTCACCGGGGTGCCTACTTAAATGCTATGGGAGAGGCCCTGGAAACTAAAATGGATAGCTCCAGCAATTACCTTTGGACCCTACCCATGTTCCACTGCAACGGCTGGTGTTTTACCTGGGGAGTAACTTCTGTCGGAGGCACCCACTACTGTTTAAGGGGAATCGAGCCCGATATTATCTTTGATCTCATCGAAAATGAAAAAATTTCTCACCTGTGTGCAGCCCCTACTGTCCTTATCGCCTTGACCAATAGCCCCCGTTCCATGGAAATAAATATTAATCACAGGTTGGATATTATTACAGCTGGAGCACCTCCGTCTCCCACTGTCATTCAGGATATTGAAAACATGGGCGCTGTCATAACTCAAGTCTACGGGCTTACCGAAACTTATGGCCCTCACAGCATATGCAAATGGAAACCAGAATGGGACAACCTCCCAAGTGATGAAAAAGCTATATTGAAGGCCAGGCAGGGCGTTCCCTATATCCATGCCCTGGAAATGCGGGTAGTAGATGAAAATATGGAGGATGTTCCCGCAGACGGAAAAACAATGGGAGAAGTAATAATGCGGGGCAATAATGTAATGAAAGGGTATTTCCTGGACGAAGAAACTACCAGGGAAGCTTTCCGCGGTGGTTGGTTTCACAGCGGGGATCTGGCAGTAATGCATGAAAACAAATATATTGAAATCAAGGACCGTAAGAAAGATATAATCATCAGCGGGGGTGAAAACATTTCCACAGTAGAATTGGAAAACGTGCTCTTCAAACACCCCGAAGTTCAAGAAGTTGCCGTAGTTGGCATGCCCCACGAAAAATGGGGAGAAGTGCCAAAAGCTTACGTAACACCCATGCCAGGCAGCAATCCTTCGGAAGAAGATATCATCGAATTTTGCCGAGAAAACCTGGCTCGTTATAAATGCCCCAAAGCAGTTGAGTTTGCTGAGTTGCCCAAGACATCCACCGGTAAAATACAAAAATATATGCTAAGACAAAAAGAATAAAGCAGTTAAAGCAAAAGCTTAACAGAATAATATACCCCCCATTTTTCAAAAGTGGGGAGTATATTATAGATTTTATTGTTATACAATCCTAATTAACATAGTCATTCATTACACCCACAGATCATTTCCAGCTTCCTCTGCTTCAGAGGCTCCCCCCGCAAATAATTTTTTGACTGCCTTCTTTCTTCTGCGTTTCCGCATGAAAACCCCTCCACCAATAACTGTGCTATTTCAGAGCTCTAGCTACCCGGTAGTTGTTCATTGTCTTGGTGCTCATTGCTGTTTAGCTTTCAACTGTCTGCGGCAATGCGGACAATGGACAAAAGATCCGGGTGCTGCATAGTAAACGTGTTTCTTGCAGGAAGGACATTCCACAGATACCAGGGTTTGGCTTATTCCCTCGTAGTTATCCAAGCCGGAGCTCTGTCTCTTAGTTCTCTGGTAAAAAACGATCTTCCCTCGGGCAAATGACAGGGCTAACAACACCAGCAAGGTTAACAACAAAGACGGCAATTCCCCCAGTCCCACGCCTTCCATAAACAACAGATATATGATGGCTCCTAAGATAAGGGTGGTAATACAGCCTGCACAGCCCAACAGCAAAACCTCCCGGGTAATTTCCAAACTACTACATTCCCAGCAAGGAAGAGAAGAATTGCCAAACCCCTTCCCAGGCTACCCTCGACAGTCGCCAGCACTTAAACTGATTAAATGATGCAGCGCTAGTATCGACTCCGGGTCGAGGCAGCACTGAAACCAGGTGACGGTCTGCTACCGGGTAAGGCTTCGCCGTCTACTTCTAGTACTCGTTGACAGTCACTTCACTATTAGCAACCTGACTATCTTCGCTTTTTAACGGCCTGAGCAGTAACGATCCAAAAAATATCATAATAGGTTGCATCAAAAACATTGAAAAAGCCGCTTTTCCCGGCTTAAACGATGGCCGGAAAAACGGCTTTTATTTTTCACCTGACTTCTTTAACCTACTGTTTTATCTTGCTCCTGCCAGTACTTTTTCCTTAATTCAAACTTTTGTACTTTACCGGTAGCAGTAGCAGGCAAAGAATCTGTAAACTCCACACTTGTTACACACTTATAACCGGCTATTCTCTCCTTGCAAAACTTGATTATCTCTTCTTCAGTAGGTTTTTCATCTCCATAAGGCACGATAATAGCTTTGGGGGTCTCGCCCCATTTCTCTGAGGGGACGCCTATCACCGCACACTGGAAAACAGCAGGATGCTTATAGAGAGTATTTTCTACCTCCACTGAAGAAATATTTTCCCCCCCGGATATAATTATGTCCTTTTCCCTGTCCTTAATCTCGCACATGCCATTTTCATTAATGGTAGCAAGGTCTCCTGTATGAAAATAACCTGGCAGCTTGGTATTAAATGATTTATAAGTGTCATCGGGCTTATTCCAGTAACCTTCCATTACCTGATTACCCTTGACGACAATTTCCCCGATTTCCTCACCGTTGGGTTCAACATCTTTTCCTTCGCTGTCAACTACCCTGATATCGGTGCCTAATGCCGCCACTCCTTGCATCCTTTTAATCCGATACTTGTTTTCTTCAGTAGTCAAGCGAGGTACATGGCTGGTAGTGATCAATGGAGAAACTTCGGTCAATCCATAAAGCTGCCTAATCTCCCAGCCGAATTCATTCTCCACAGTTTCAATAGTTGGCTGAGGCGGTGGACTTCCTGCAGTGGTAAGCCTTACAGGGTTATCCCCTTTAGTAACTATATCGGGGGTCTCGTGGTAGTAAGAAATCAACATGTTTAAAAGAGTGGGGGCAGCACATAGATAAGAAACATTAAACTTATTGATTCTGTTAAATACTTCCTGTGAGTCTATTTTTTTTAAGCACACATGCACTCCACCGAATCCTGTAATAGCATAAATATGCCCCCAACCATTAACGTGGAACATGGGCAGGGTCCAAAGGTAAATATCACTATCGGAAATATTAAAATGCGCACATAAAATTAAAGCATGCCAGTGTTCTGTGCGGAAAGATCTCATAACTCCCTTGGGGTCACCAGTAGTTCCGCTTGTATAATTGATTGTGCAAATATCATCTTCGTTATACTCAGGTCTATTTGGTTGCTCGGAACTCGAGGCCTGAATCAATTCTTCATAGTCTTCCCAGTTTCCTTCTGCCCCATCCGCATCATGCGCTACAAAATGTTTTGCGGGAACCTTATTCCTTATCTCCTCTATCCTTGGTGTTAACTCAGCGTCACAAATAACTGCCTTAGCTTCACAATCCTTTAAGATATACTCGTATTCACCAGATCTTAACCTGTAATTTAAGGGCACATTAATTATCCCCAGTTGATTGGTAGCATAAAAACATTCTAAAAGCCAGTGACTATTGAAGGACAAAATAGCCACCCTATCACCATACTCAAGATCCCATTTTTTAAATAAATTAGATAACCTGTTAACTCTTTGGTTAAATTCATTATAGGTAAATTCTGTTCCATCATCTGCTATTATACCAAGACAGTTCCCATAAATATTTACGGCTCTATCCAAAAATTCAATGGTGGTCATAGGTGTCTTCAAAATTATCAACCTCCCTTTAAAACTAATTGTGGAAAACTTTAGAGCTTTAATCTCAGGTCTCACCAAACTTATTCAGACAGTTTTGCCTAAATATACGTTAATAACACAACTATATTCGAGGAAGGCTTTGAATATTTATGATGTTGTTATTTTTTTACATTTGCTAAGATTTTGACTTTAGAAAATTTTATAAAATAATTTACTATTTGTCAACAGCACGAGTTAGATGGAGTTAAGATGGGGGTAAAGACGGGAGAAAAGATGGAAGGCCTTTGCACCACCTCTATATTTTCTCAAGGCTCTTTTAAATTCATTTTTGGTAAAATTGTTTAAAACTTGTCAAGAATCATGAATACTATGATAAAAATGATACGATAATTGCAAACACCAGAACAAGATACCGGACGATTTCTTGATTTGTAAAATAACATAATTATTAAACTCATATTAAACCCGTTGCTTTTCTTTTTTTACTATATTGGTTCCAGTTGCCTTAGCCACCATTAGGGGTTCTTTTAAAAGGTCAGCTGAGGAATCAAAAGGCCCCAGTTCTGCATTAGAAATATATTTTCTTGCTTCTAAATTAATCTTTCTCAATGAACAGATACTCTTACTATTAAGTAACTTTTCAAGAAAATACCTCTTCTTAATTGAT
>CAZXDQ010000049.1:5020-9573 GCA_964639405.1 uncultured Syntrophomonadaceae bacterium
AAAACAAATAGGTTCATCTAAGTTTTTGTAAAGAATCAAGGCACTCTTCCCACGGGCATGATCAAAAGAGGCGCTCCCTCGGTATCCAGAAGGTCTGCTACAACTTCATCTTCAAAGGCTCCCACCACCACAGTGCCCAACTCCAGGGCTTCCGCCTTCAGGTGGAGGTTTTGAGAAATGTTCCCCGCCTCCATGTGGACGTATCTTTCTCCTCTTTCTCCGTAAGTTCCGGTAGTCCTCTCATAGTGAGCCACCAATACCACCGTCGCCGGGGCATCCGCTATAAACTCCTGCCCCAGGGCAGCCTCTGCCAGCTCGTTTCGCAAATCACCTTCAGTTACCGGCTCCAGAGCATGTTCATCCCGAAGGTAACGGTAAACCCCCGGTTTCAGTTCTTCCACTTCCCCCGCCACCAGGTAAACTTCCATAGGATGGGTGCCCCCGGCAGAGGGCGCCGTGCGAGTAGCCCCAGTATTGATATCAGCTTCCCCGCCAGCCTGCCCAGCAGCAGACCACAGCAGCTGGACTCCTTCTTCCAGCTCTAGAGGAGCTTCGGTAAAATCCCTTAAAGAAGCTCGATGGTAAAGGGTTTCCTCTAAAGAAACTTCTCCCTCCCGTTCTGGCTCTGGTAACTGAGGAATCTCTTCTTCCTCTCCAGGCCCTACTTCATTATTACGCGGCTCTACTTCCTCTTCTTCCATCAATTCATCCGGTTCACATCCCATGGTACTTGGAACTAAACAGAACAGCAATGCCGTCATAAGCAAAACACCCTTGATCAGCATCTCCTCCCTCCTTGTTAATAAATTCATTATAAAATTATTCGCTACCGATTAAGCCTGATGAAATATTTTTTAAACCAGGAAAATGACACTAAGGATAACCCCAGTGAGGTATAAAATCCAGTATTATGTGGGAGATCAGGCTTGCTGCAATCAGAAAAAGCCATTTGTTAAATTTTCGAGGTTGGATGAGGCAGCCCAGAGCTGCTCCGGCTGCTGCATGGGTAGGGGTAATCATACACAGGCTCTCCTTAAATTTTCTTTTATAATACAGTCGGACCTTACCCGACCATCCTTCGGTAAAGCTCCCGTTACGTCTGTCCTAATCCCAGACACCTGGAACGGAAGTATCACAATGGCTGCACCTGTTTTCTTCAACATTGACCTGATGGACAGTGTGATGGGAACGCTCCACCAGAACCTCTTCGCATTCGGGGCAAAAAGTAGAATTGTATCGGTGTTCGGGCAAATTTCCTATATTAACAAAAAGCAATCCCTCTTCCCTGGCAATAGAATGGGCTTTTTCCAGGGTGTCCTCGGGAGTAGGAGAGAGATCGGTTAGTTTATGGGAAGGAAAAAAACGGGTAAACTGTAAAGGAACTTCTTTGCCCAGATGGTCACGGATCCAGCCGCACATTTCCCGGATCATGTCCGAATCGTCGTTTAAAGTGGGAACCACCAGGTTGACCAACTCCAGCCATACTCCTTCTTCTCTGATGATTTGCAGGTTTTTAAGAACGGGTTCTAAACTCCCTTGAGTAACTTCCTGGTAAAAATCTTCGCTAAACCCTTTTAAATCAATATTAACTGCATTTAGGTGCTTGAGCAAAGCCCGTAAAGGTTCGGGCTTCATCGCCCCATTGGAGTTAAGCAATACTTCTAGACCATTAGCGCGAGCCAGCTCGGCTATACGATACATGTACTCGTAAAAGACAGTAGGTTCGTTGTAAGTAAATGAAATTAAAGAAAGCTCTTGTTCCCGGGATTTTTCTACCACCTCCATGGGAGAAAGCGGTTGAGAAACAAATTCGTTGCGGGATAACTACTAATAAGCTAGTTGTCTTGATCTTAGCAGAGGGGAAGGCCTCTTTTCAATCTTCTGTCTGCCTGAATCCTACAGTAATTTAGACTACCCTTGATTTCTTCTAAGAAGCTTTATATTGGATTTGGTACCTGCTGAGCTAAGAGAGATTGCTTTTAAGAAGAAAACCCCCGTTTTGCTAAGGTGCAATTCTATTATACATTTTAACTCCCATCTATTTAGGGTAATGATTTTTGCAGGGCTATTAGCTCCAGGCATTTTCTAAAGTAAGCATTCTTCTCGAAGGTGAGTGAAATTGCCTGTTCAGGGCATTTTAACACGCAACGTCCACAGCCGCGACACATATCACGGTTGATGGAGGCGGTATGATTTTCAATGGATATGGCGTGGACAAAACATGCCTGGATGCAATTACCGCAGCCCCTGCATTTTCCGGTTACGACCACCTCCACCCCATCCATTTTTTTGACCCGCTCAGTGATAGAATCGGGAAGCACGGTTAAAAGCTGCCACAGGCAGCAGCATTCACAGCAGTGGCAGACGGTGAGCATCTGTTCGGCAGGGTGGACCCCAAGATATAGTTTATCCAGGCGATTTTTGCCTACTAGGTTGATTAATCCAGCGCTTTCCGCTCTGCGCTGAAGGTCTTTTGCTTCCTGGGCATCAATTTCCCTACCAAAACCGGGGTTTATTTTACGGGCTCCTTCCCCGATAAAGAGGCAGCCGATCTCAAGCGGGTAATTACTGCAGGTGTTGGCCTGGCGGCAGATGCAGGCATCCATGGCAAAAATGTAAGAAGCGTTTTCGATAAAGCGATCCACCACCACTCCGGGTAATACCACTTTTTCCTTTTTTCCCACAGCCCACCTGGAGGGCAGAACTTTCATGTAAAGCTCATTGAATAAAAAGCGCTTGATCAAGTGTTCTAAACCCGGCAGTCTTACTGCCCGGGCTAAAAGATAGCGGGTGGGCCAAAATAGTTTTAACAGTTTTTGTTTCCACCATCCCTTATTGATTATAAGCACCTCCTGCAGGTTTTTTTGACATTTTCTGTTTTAAGGCAAGCACTCACCAGCTCATGAAAGAATTGCTGGCATGGTCTTTTCAGAAGGAGAAATGCCCGACGGAACCACCTTCCAAACAGTTGGTAATGTCAAAGAACGGCACATTAAAATGATCAACATACTCGGACTTGCTATAGACAGTTATACTTCCATTGTTGAAGTAGAATTAGAATAGCTGATAATACCTGGCAATCATTGGTTCAATCTGTTTTAACTGGTCTACTTCCATCAAAAATTCCATCTGCTTTTCTAACCTATCCACATACATTCCCCAAATTCTTAATACAATTATTGAAGCATACAATACTCCTAAAATAAGTCCCGCTACTAGCTTTAAGAACAACCCAGTCCGGAGAATAACATGGACAAACCGTAGGGAGCAAAATCAAACAGGCGATAACCTTTTCCTGTAGCCGCGAGCAAATAAGAGGAAACGATATCTACCGGCTCTCAAAATAAAGATTAATATGCATTGTAATTGTAAATATCGGCTACTAAACATTTTTTATACATCTTCTTTTACCATTAATCCTGGGGGACAACGAGAAATTGCACCACAAGTTATAGCTACAAATAGTTGGATAAGGGATGACCATAGTTATTTGGTTTAGAATTTGTAAAGATAATGTTCAGAACCAGGAATTATAATTTGATTGACGATCAGGAATTCTTAGATACAAGAAGGTGTTAATTATTAATAGATTACCTGTCCTGGAAGCCTACAACATCTGGAAAGGTTTCAAATCAGTAAACAATGGTTACTTGTGGATCTTAAAAGAAATCAACTTGAGGTTTTTGGAAGGTGATTTTGTTTCCATAATAGGAAAGCCTGATGCAGGCAAATCCACCCTATTAAAAATACTGAGCTTTCAAGAATCTCCTGATAAAGGGGCTGTTTATTTTCAAGGTCGGCTGGTAGGGGCAATAGGCGCAAAAGAGCTGGAACATATGCACAGGGAAAGAGTCTGGTTAATAAATCAACCCATGACAGATGAACAATTAATTACCAGCGTCCCTGAATACTTGTCCGCAGTTCTCCTGGATGAGCCTGTTATTCCTGCAAGCCCTGGAGCGGGGAACCGTTTCTTGGCGTATATCAAATATTTAAACAATCATGGTATAACCGTAATTATAGCCACCCGGGATCCTAAAAACGCTTACTTTGCATTCTCCTTATACAGCATAAAACAGGGAAGATTAAAAAAACTCTCGGGATAACCTTCAATTTTAACTGGAAGATGACTATAAGAGGTGTTCTTAACAGAAAAGTATATGACCATCTGGAAGAATAAAATCTTTGAGAGAGATAAAATGGATACGTTTTTGTATTAATTAAACAAAGCGATCCAGCACCTTTAAGGTGGAAAAGTCCGTCTTCCAAAGTTCAAGAAACCAGATGTATCCTTTATAACGCTACCCGCCTCAGTAGCTGTGCGTTAACTGCCACGATCACCGTGCTGGCGGACATGAGCACGGCACCAACAGCCGGCGAAAGAAGAATACCCCACGCAGCAAGTACTCCTGCAGCCAAGGGAATCGCAATGATATTGTAGCCTGCCGCCCACCAAAGATTCTGCTTCATCTTTCCATAGGTAGCACGAGAGAGGGTAACCACCCGGGGGATATCGCGGGGATCGGATTTCACGAGCACGATGTGACCGGCTT
>CAZXDQ010000050.1:0-9527 GCA_964639405.1 uncultured Syntrophomonadaceae bacterium
GTTATAAGGGAAGCAACTTCCTTCCTCGAATACTAATTTTTTTATTTTTTAATCTTATCTTTTTGATTAAAATACTAGTGATTTGGTAGCACACCCTGGCTGCTATATTATTTACGGGAAAAAACCCTTAAGCAGACTAAAAAATAGAGCTCACTTTTCTTTATCTTCCACCCGCCACTTTCTCTCCAGATAAAGGGCCAAAGTGGATATGTCCGCCGGGGTAACCCCTTCTATGCGAGAAGCTTGGCCCAAGGTCCGTGGGCGAACCTCTTTCAATCTTTGCCGAGCTTCCATCGAAATATTGGGCAGGGTATCGTAATCAATATTTTCCGGTATTTTTTTGTTTTCCATCCGGGAAACCTGGTTAAGAGAAGCTTCCTGCCGGGCCAGGTACCCTTCGTATTTGATCTGGGTTTCCACTTCCCCGGCGATTTCCCGGTCAGCAGAAAGGGAAGGCCCTCCTAAATCGGCAGATATTTCCTCCAACTGCGTATAGTTTATTCCCGGTCTTTTTAATAGGTCCCCCAGGGTTTGGGGTTGGGAAAGGGGGGGATACCCCTTATTCTCCAGATAGCTGTTTATAGAAGCGCTAGGAGTGAGGCGGAAACTCCGGAGATTCTTCTTTTCTTCTTCCAATCGGCGCCTCTTTTCCACAAAACGCTGATAGGTCCCTTCTTGTATAAGGCCCAAACGGTAACCCTTATCCATTAAACGCAAATCGGCATTGTCATGCCTTAACAGCAGGCGATATTCGCAGCGGGAAGTAAACATACGGTAAGGTTCGGTTACCCCTTTAGTAATAAGATCGTCAATAAGGACTCCCAGGTACGCTTCAGTGCGCTCCAAAATGAAAGGAGGTTCTCCCCGGAACTGCAGGGCTGCGTTGATACCAGCCATTAATCCTTGAGCAGCAGCTTCTTCATATCCGGTAGTACCGTTAACCTGGCCGGCAAAAAACAAACCGTCAATTTTTTTGGTTTCCAAGGTAGATTTAAGTTGAACTGGAGGGAAAAAATCATACTCTATAGCATATGCGGGGCGGGTAATAACCACCTCTTCTAACCCTGGCACGCTGCGCAGCAAATCCTGCTGCAGTTCTTCCGGTAGCCCGGTTGAAATACCCTGCAAGTACATTTCTTCCGATTCAACGCTTTCGGGTTCAATAAATATGGGATGGCGATTGCGCTCGGGAAATCTAACCACTTTATCTTCTATAGAAGGGCAATAGCGGGGACCTTTCCCTTCAATTAACCCCGAATAAAAAGGGGCGTCGTTAAGGTGCTCTTGAATCAATTGATGGGTGCTTTCATTGGTGTAAGTCAGGTAGCAGGGGAGTTGTTCCCACTTTTCTTTAGGAGGGGTACTGAAAGAAAAACTGCCTGTATTCTCTTCCCCCTCCACCCGTGGTAGAACCTGATAGTTAATGGAGTTCCCGTACACCCGGGGCGGGGTATCCGTTTTCAAACGGTGGGCTTCAAACCCCAGTGATAACAAGGCATCACCCAACCCCTGGGAGGGATTTTGATTACCAGGCGCTGCGGAGTAATAAGACTGGCCTACATATATCTCCGAGTGGAGATATACGCCAGCGCAGAGCACCACCCTGGGAGCGTAAAAGGTAGTTTGATAGCGAGTCACTACTCCTTTTACTTGTCCGTTATCCACTAACAGTTCTTCTACTGCTCCTTCCCTTAAGAATAATCTAGGCTGGCTTTCCAGTTTCTTTTTCATACCCCGCTGGTAGGCTTGTTTATCGACCTGCATCCGCAAAGCCTGGACCGCCGGACCTTTTCCTGTGTTTAATTTGCGGACTTGCAGAGCGTTTTCATCGCCCAGCACACCCATGATGCCCCCCAGGGCATCAATCTCCTTCACCAAGTGTCCTTTCCCCGGCCCCCCTAAAGAAGGATTGCAAGCCATAAAAGCAGTATAATCCAGGTTGGGAGTTAAAAGCAACGTGGCGGCTCCCATCTTTGCCGCAGCCATAGCAGCTTCACAACCAGCATGGCCCGCTCCTATAACTATTACATCGTAAGCTTCGGTAGAGCTCAAAAACCTTCCCCCGCTGTTCGTTAATTTGCTAATAAATTATAGCACACTTCCAAATATATACCAATTAGAACCCGTTCCTGTCAAAAATAAGTCCCAGAAAAATTCCCCCGGAGCTCCCGGAGGAATACAGATCAAGGACTATACAAGAAGGTTTTCTGTTTAGGTCTTTATATCATCTTTATGGTAACTAAAAACGAGTAAGGTAATTCTCCACTTCCCAGGGATGGACCGCCGTGCGGAAAGAATCCCACTCTATAGCTTTGGCATCTCTGAATTTCTCCCAAATGTGCTGCCCCAAAGCTTCCTGAATTACCGAATCGTTATCCAGGGCTCTTAGGGCTTCCTCCAAGCTGGCAGGTAGGCTTCCGATGCCTCGCTGTTCCCTTTCCTCCGGACTCATTTCATAAATGTTTTTATTTTCTGGAGGGGGAGGTGTCATATTTTTATTGATTCCATCCAATCCCGCTTTTAGCATAACCGCCATAGCCAAATAGGGATTAGTAGTAGGATCCGGGCTTCTTACTTCAATGCGGGTACTTGCTCCTCGGCGAGCAGGAACCCTGACCAGCGGGCTCCGATTTCGATCTGACCAGGCAATATACACCGGAGCTTCGTATCCAGGCACCAACCTCTTAAACGAATTTACGGTGGGATTGGTAACAGCAGTAAAAGCAGGCACATGCTCCAGAATTCCAGCAATATAACTCTTAGCCAGGGAACTCAACTGATCTTCCTCCTGGGGAGCAAAGAAAGCATTTTCCTCCTCCCGGAATAAAGACTGGTGGGTATGCATTCCCGAACCGTTGATCCCAAAAATTGGCTTAGGCATAAAACTGGCGTGCAGCCCGTGTTTTTGGGCAATAGTACGGACCACCAGCCGGAATGTAGCCAGGTTATCAGCGGTAGTAAGGGCGTGATGATATTTAAAATCAATTTCGTGCTGACCGGGAGCGACTTCATGGTGAGAAGCTTCCACTTCAAAACCCATTTCTTTTAGGGTCAGGACCATGTCCCTGCGGGCGTTCTCACCGTGATCCGAAGGGGCTAGATCAAAGTATCCCGCATCGTCATGAGTTTTTAAGGTGGGATGACCTTCTTCATCCACGCAAAACAGGAAAAACTCCGCTTCTGGTCCGGCATTCATAGTAAACCCCATATCTCCGGCTTCTTCTAAAACCTTTTTCAACTGCCCCCGGGGGCATCCTTCAAAGGGAGTCCCATCGGGGTGATAAACGTCGCATATCAGGCGGGCAACAGTTCCGTATTCCTTGGGCCTCCAGGGAAAAAGGACAAAAGTATCGAAGTCGGGAACCAAGTTCATGTCAGATTCCTCTATGCGCACAAAACCTTCGATAGAAGAGCCGTCGAACTGTATTTCTCCGTCCAGAGCCTTGGGAAGTTGCTCAATCGGTATGGCCACATTTTTTAATGCCCCGAAGATGTCAGTGAATTGAAGTCGGATAAACTTAACTTTCCACTCCTCGGCCATTTTCAATATTTCTTCTCTGGTCCTACTCATAGCTAAACTCTCCTTTGCAAAAATATAGTAATACCTTCCTTGGCTATAGTTTATAACTTTCCCCACGATATTTCAACTATTATGGAAATAAATTTCGCTATACGAAAATTTATTTTTCATAGGATCAAAGGCATCTTTCTTCCGCTGCTGAAAGTCCGGTAACTTACTTTCAAGCTAGGGGGGGCTTGGTACCTCTTATGCTCTGACCCTTCTACCAAAGCAATTATTTTACCTACTTCCCTGGCAGAATACCCCCTGGCTACGATCTCTTTCTGAGAAGCGTTCTCTTCGATATAATAATAAAGAATTTCATCCAATCGCTCATAGGGAGGCAAAGACTGACTGTCTACTTGCCCAGGCTTTAGCTCCGCTGAGGGTTCTTTTTCCAGTATCCTAAGGGGGATAATCGGAACCGGTGAACAATGATTAATGTGCCGAGCTAACTTGTACACCGTGGTTTTAGGAACATCCCCCAATACTGCAAGCCCTCCGGACAAATCTCCGTAAAGGGTGCAGTAACCTACTGCTAATTCCGTTTTGTTGCCGGTTGCCAAAACCAACCGCCTTTCCCGATTAGAGATAAACATAATAATATTTCCACGCAGACGAGCCTGTAAATTCTCTTCCGCTGTATCCAATAATGATACTTTTGCATTTTGGAAAAGCTGAAGAAACCAGGAATAAGCTTCTTCAATAGAATAATTACGGATTTCAATTCCTAAATTCTTAGCTAATTGATAAGCGTCATCCAGGCTATCCGGGGAGGTATAACGAGAAGGCATCACCAACCCCAGCACTTTCTCTTTCCCTAATGCCTCTACTGCCAGGGCAGCGGTAAGGGCAGAATCAACGCCCCCGCTTATTCCCAGAACCACCTTTTCAAAGCCTGTTTTCTTCAAATAATCTTGCAAACCACAAATTAAAGCACTCTTTACCCATCCTATGTGTTCTTCAGTATTAGGGTAATTCTCCAATAAGTAGCAACTCCCGGGCGATTCAAAAGAAAAAACTTTGCTATTTCTGGCCGGCTTATTTTCTGAACTAAATTCCAAGGTATCTACTTCAAAAAGTTCTTCTTGGAAAGCGGTAGCTCTTTGCAATTCCCCTTCCTCCGAATACAAAGCGCTGTTGCCATCAAAAATCAGCTCATCGTGACCTCCTACTTGATTAACAAAAAGGAAGCTTTTCTGGTACTTCCGGGATAAAAAAGTAAACATGCGATGGCGCAACAAAAATTTTCCCCAGTAATATGGGGAAGCAGATATATTTATCACTAACTCAGGTTTTTGGGGTAGTAATTCCTTTAGCGGATCCCTGGAATAATAGCTTCTACCCCAAAAATCCACATCATTCCAAATATCCTCACACACTGTTATACCAATATTTCTTCCTTTTATTTTAATAATTTTGCTTTCCTCTGCTGGAGAAAAATACCTGCTCTCGTCAAAAACATCATAATTTGGCAAAAGAGCTTTATGTTGTTGGCAGACCAAAGAACCTTCTTGCAAAAATAGGGCTGTATTGTACAAGCGTTGTTTCTCTTCATCCCACCAGGGGGCTCCCAGCAACATTGCCACCTTCTGTACTTCAGGTAGAATAGTCTCCCTCAGCCTGTTTTCCAATTCCCGGTGAAATGATTGATAAAGGAGTAAATCCTTGGGGGGATAGCCAGCCAAAAACAATTCAGGAAACACCAACAAATCAACATCTCTGCTTTTTGCTTTATTAAGCGCTTCTACAACTTTTTCGCTGTTCCTTTTTACATCCCCCACTATTGGATTATACTGGGCTGCCATTATTTTCAACTCATTGTCCCTTCTTTCTCAGTCTCAATATTTCAGTTCGCCCTAATCTAACTTTTTAAAATCAGGAACTTTTATAATCTTTATTATTTCGGTAAAAAAACTGTCTAGCTTCTTCTTTTACTCAACGGGGTACCATTCTAATAACGCCCCCCAGGCAAGTAGCGGCGCAAGTACCGCAGCCACCGCACCGAGTGAGGTCTACCTGGAGTTCTTCCTCTTTCCGATAAAGGGCTCCCCGGGGGCAATTTTCTACACATTCATCGCATTGGACACAAATGCCGCAGTGAAGGCACCGGTAAGCTTCTTCCTCCAAATCAGGATCTTCCCAGGGAACGGCTTTATGGGGTGACAGGTGGGAATAATCCGGGGATTCTACTTTTTCTTTAATATAGGGAAGGCCTTTAAGTACGGCATCCACTTCCTGGGCGCATTCCCTGCCCCGCTTGATATTCTCAGCCACTAGGCCCTGACCCATAGCATCTCCGGTAATGGAAATTTTAGGGTGTCCAGTGCGATAACTTCCTGCTGAAGGAGGCAGGAAAAAGCCGTTTTCGTCAAAACAACCTTCCACTTCCGCTGGTAAAAAATCCCAACCGGAGGGCTGCTCTTTTATGAAAGCCATAACTTGTTCTCCGGGAAGAAGTTCCCGCTCCCCCGCATGATTTATTACCAACAACCCAGCTTCATTTGCTTCCAGTATTCTCACCGGGTAGCGAAAGGTTACTCCGTTTAGTTCCAGGGCTTTTCTTTGGTCTTTCTTTATCCTAGGAAAACTCCTGCAAACCACAGTAATATTACCGCCGTCAACTCCCAAGGAAAGGATTACTTCTATCCCCTCCAAGGCAGCCTTTCCCCCTCCAATTATTACCAGTGGACCTGATAAACCAGCTCTATTCTCACTGGAATTAAACCTACCTTTGCCATAATCCTTCAAGAAGTCCAACCCTGGAACAATCGATTCCGAGCCAGGCACTGAAGGGACCACACCTTGGTGAGCACCGGTAGCTACTACCAAATAATCATAGTCCACTAGAAGTTGATTCATAAAAATTTTATCCACCCTGGTTCCCAGGGAAAAGCCAATCCCCATTTTCTCCATGCGGAGCAAATCATGTTTCAGGGCTTCCAGGGGTAACCGGTAACGGGGTATAACCTGATAGAGTTTACCCCCGGGATAATTAGCCTCATCAAAAATCTCCACTTGATATCCCTTTAGACGCAGCTGATATGCTGCGCTTAATCCGGCAGGTCCTGCTCCAATAATAGCAATTTTTTCCAGAGGAGTTTCGGTAATCTCGCAAGGATTATCAGAAGTGTAATGGTGAGCTAATTCTTCTGTTCGCACAGGGAAATCTACCTGCCCCCTGGTGCATTCTTCCATACACGGATGGGGGCATATAAACCCGCAACAACTGAAACGCAAAGGAGTATATCCTTCCAGAAGGCGAAGGGCTTTTTCCCTTTCTCCACGCCGAAGATACTTGAGAAAATGCCCGGTGGGAATACCTGCCGGACAAGCGACTTGACAAGGAGACCCCCCCTCCTGCGGTTCTGGTCTAAGGCCAGTATTTACCGGATAGGCCGGCACGTAAAAAGAAGCAAAGGGTCGGCTTCCCTTGGGGGAAACCTTATACAAAGGCCGCTTCAGCAACGGTTTTGCCTCCAAACCAAAATCATTACAGAATTCCCGACATATTTCTTCTACCCGGGCTACTTCCTCCGGAGTAACCTCCTGCAGGTTGGCTCCGATGCCTAAATGAGAGGGGGGGATGTCACTGCCATAAACGAATATTTCTCCACCGTGGATTCCAGTGGCAAGAGTATTCTCCGCTCTGCCGGTAGCTCCCCATTGGTGTTGATGCCGATTTAACAGAATGATAGTTCCACCAGCCATGTATTCCCCCAAATAATCTCCAGAAGTTCCTCCGATAACCAGGACCGGCTTTTTTTCTCCATACTCCTTCATATGAATGCCAACCCGGTAACCCACATCATCCCGCACAAAAACCTTGCCACCCCGCATTCCATAGGCTAAGGCATCTCCAGCCAAACCGTGGATAATAAGCTTACCCCGATCCATGGTATTAGCCGCGGCGTTTTGCCCATGTCCAAAGACCTCTACAGTTGGACCATCCAGGTTAAAGGCCAGGTCTTCTCCAGGAGTTCCATTAACCTGCAGCATTAGATCCGGAAAGCTCAAGCGGGTTCCTAAATAGCGCTGCCCCCTCACTCCGTTAACTGTTAAATAACGGTAACCCTGACCTGCCAGTTCCCGCAGCTTCTGATTAAGCTTCCAGTAAGGCATATCATGGGCATTAATTATTGCGGGAGGCTTTGAATCATTTTTAAACTCCTGCGTGTTCCACTCCCAGGATGGAAAGTTCCCGGTCATTTAAACCCACCCCTCTTAAAATAGATCGGTTACCCCGGAAAGAGCCCAAATCGTAGATTCCGTTCAACCCCATGATTTCTTGCATTTCGTGGTACCAACCTTTCAACAAGTTAGTTATTCTCTCTTCGGCCCAATCTACATCCAGCCTGGAGGAGATCTCCGGATGGTTGGTAGTAATGCCCCAGGGGCATTTGCCGCTGTGACACCTTTGGCAAGCGTGGCATCCGCAAGCCATGAGCAACACACTTCCCAGAGCCGCCGCATCCGCCCCTAGAGAAATCGCTTTCATCACATCAGCGCTGTTTCGAATCCCTCCCGCAACCACTAAGGAAGCCTGGTGTCTAATTTTTTCTTCCCGCAGGCGCTGATCCACTACCGCTAAAGCCAGCTCTAGAGGAATTCCCACGTTATCTCTAACCACAGCAGGAGTAGCTCCGCTGCCTCCTCTATATCCGTCCAAGTAAATCATATCCGCCCCTGCCCGCACTATGCCGCTGGCTATAGCCGCTATATTATGCACTGCAGCAACTTTAACGCAAACCGGCTGGTAACCGCTGGCTTCTTTGATAGCGTGGATAAGCAAACTCAAGTCTTCGATAGAATATATATCGTGCTGAGGAGCCGGAGATATTGCATCAGTGCCCAAAGGTATCATTCTGGTCTCCGAAACTCCCGGCAGCACCTTTTCCCCCGGCAGGTGTCCCCCTATCCCTGGTTTAGCCCCCTGACCTATTTTAATCTGATAAGCCCTGCCAACCTGTAAGTATTCAGGGCTAACGCCGAATCTTCCCGACGCCACCTGTAGTACCACCTGATCCCGGAAGGGATAAAGCTCCCGATGCAGCCCCCCTTCTCCGGAATACCACAATATGCCCATTTTTTTTGCGGTTCGAGCCAGGGCTAACTGAAAATTTAAGTTAATGCTGCCATAAGACATGGGAGCAATCACCAAAGGCATGCTTAAGCGTATAAGGGAATTAGACCAATCTTTATCATTATTCTCGTAGCTCAGGCGATCGGGCTTTTTCCCCAAATAGGTAACCGTTTCCATGGGCTCCCTTTGAGGATCAATAGCAGGATTGGTTACTTGACAGGCGTTAAACAACAGGCTGTCAAAATAACGCGGTATAGGCTTTCCTGAACCCATACCGGTGAGGGTTACTGCACCAGAAGAGCTTTGTACATGGATTCGGTGGACTTCTTCATTATTCCATAAATCGTGGGGGCGCAAATTAAACTGTCTTTCCTTGATCTCTATAGCCTGACGAGTACAGGTGTATGCACAGCGATGACAGGCACCGCAGGAACGCAGATTGGCTACAGGATATCTATCATCACCTTTTCGCTCCATTCTGATTTCGTTAAAAGTGCACTGAATAGCGCACTCACCGCAACCATCGCAATAATCCCTGAAAAAATGCGGGTAGAAAAAAGATCTGGTGCCGGGAACTTTTGTGGTCATCTCCATAAGTGGCGGCGCCCCTTTACTTTATAATTTATTGGTTCCAGGTAAACAGGGAAGGCTCCCCTGCCCGAGGGGTGTAGATCTCCTCCAAATTCTCTTCCATCTCGTAAAGAGCGGAAACTTCACTGGCAAAATAAGCGTATCCATCCTTTTTCCCTACATTAATAGGCCTTAACTTAGTGTTATCGGTAATAGTGAATATCCCTTCTTCACAAGCTGCCAGCACAGCAAAAGGTCCATTGAGCATGGCTGATTCGTAGATCAATTTTAGAGAACGCAGGCGTTCTTTTTTCT
>CAZXDQ010000051.1:0-9463 GCA_964639405.1 uncultured Syntrophomonadaceae bacterium
TGAAAAAGGAGTTTTGTTTTTAGATGAAATTGGAGATCTCCCTTTTGATCTCCAAGTTAAGATTTTAGATGCCCTTCAAGAAAAAAGCATAAAGAGAGTCGGCGGCACTATACACAAAAATATTGATATAAGAATAATCGCCGCCACTAATCAAGATTTGACCAAAAAAATTGCAGAAGGCTCTTTCCGCAAAGACTTATACTATCGTTTAAACGTAATAAATATTCACCTTCCTCCCCTAAGAGAAAGATTGGAAGACATTACCCCCCTGTTAATGCATTTTCTTGATATATTCAATAATAAATACCAAAAAAGTAAAACCCTTACTAAAGAAGCCATTGATATTTTTTGTGATTATTTTTGGCCCGGGAACATTAGAGAATTGGAAAATATTATAGAGAGAATTGTGGTTACTTCAGATTCAGAAAACATAGACAGAAATAGTATTCCGGGGGTTATTTCTAATCAAAGAGGCAGCAACCTTGAGTCAGAAAGAAATCAACTAAAATTTTTATACGAACAGCATAAAAGTACCAGAAAGGTAGCAAAAATTTTAGGGGTTAATCAATCAACTGTAGCTAGAAAGCTTAAAAAATACGACATAAATAATACTGGTTAACAAAATCTTTAATGACAGAATGCTTTCACTATGATATTTTAATTGTAGGAATTATCACTCTCGTTTTAATCGTAAATTTTAGTAAATAATATTAAACAGGGGAGGATATGTTTTTATGAACACTAATACCGTGGCTATTGTTCGCTACCAGGAACCTTTCCAATCCGTAAAGGAAGCTGTTAACAAGTGTAATGGTTTAGAGAAATTGCCTTCCAACGCCCGGGTGTTTATTAAACCCAATATTGTATTTTGGACTAAAGCTTGCAACTTCCCCAAGTGGGGAGTAATCACCACTTCCCGGGTCATAGAAGACATAGTGGTTCTGCTTAAGGAACAAGGCATTCAAGATATTACCATAGGAGAAGGTATAGTGGATGAAGAACAAAATTCGGAGGTTTCCGACCATGCTTTTAAAACCCTTGGCTACCAAGAACTAGGAAACCGTTACGGAGTGCAATGTGTGGACGTAAATTCTAGACCTTTCCACAAAGTGGATTTGGGAGAAGGAATCTCCTTGAAATTCAATGAAGACCTGTTAAACAGCGACTTCGTTGTGAATCTGCCCGTATTAAAGACCCACAACCAAACCGTGGTAAGCCTGGGAATTAAAAATTTAATAGATACTCCTTCTCGAAAAAAGTGCCACAGTGCCGATCCGGAGAAAGATCTCCATTTTTATATCTCCAAAATTGCTGACAAGTTACCCCCCATTTTTACCCTTATAGATGGGATATATTCCCTGGAGCGAGGACCGGCTTTTGACGGCAGGATGAAACGCAGCAACCTGCTGGTAGCATCCTCCGATATTCTTGCCGCGGATTTAGTGGGAAGTAAGCTGCTAGGGCATCAACCAGAAGAAGTGCCTCATTTGAAGCAGGCAGCAGACAACTGGGGACGCTCTACTGATCTTTCTGATGTAAACATTGTGGGGGAAAACTTGGAAGAAGTCGCCGAATTCCACGAGTACGACTTTCCTTACGTAAGCGATGAAAACGGTGAAATGCCCAGAGCTTTAGCTAAACAGGGAATAACCGGATTGTTTTATCGAAAATTTGATTCTACTATGTGCACCTATTGTTCTCATCTAAATGGTTTAGTTCTCACTGCTATCCGCAATGCCTGGGAAGGAGAGCCATTCAACAACGTAGAAGTGCTTACTGGGAAAGCTATACGCCCAGCACCTGGAATGAACGCCACTATTTTATTGGGTCAATGCATGCATCGTTTAAATAGAAATCACCCCAATATTAAACAGGAAATACCGGTAAAAGGTTGCCCTCCCGATCCCCAGGAGGTAGTAAGTGCATTACATGAAGCTGGCATCAAAGCAGACCCCACCCTTTTTGAGCAAATAGATAAGCTCCCAGGCTTCTTCATGTCCCGCTATGAAGGCAAGCCAGAATTTGATGAATCATTCTTCCGGGTAGAATAGAGTCAAAATATGTTTTTTTTTAAATTTTATAAAAAAGGGGTTGACAGATTAGAAATGGTATGTAATAATTAAACTTACCAGGTCCCGAGAGACTGGAAAGTTAGCTGGACCCTACTAAAGGGGAATGAATAAACATTCAGGGAAGGAAGCCTGGATGTAGTAACTCCCCAGAGGTAAGGTCGCTGCTCCTCCCGAAGCGGAAAGGCGGAGTAATAAACCGCCGGGAAGCTAGGGAAAGCGGAAGAAAGCTGAAGTAGGCGACACAGGTGGAACGGACAAAGTCCGAAAACGGGAGACCGTGAAGCCACCTGGAAAAGACGCTCGAAACAGTGGGAACAGCAAAACTGGAAGGCCTGTTGGGACCTGGTTTTTATGTACTTTAATACTTTTATATAAAAATTTTATTTTCTTTTTAATTCCGCCACGTATTCCAATTGGCGGAATTTTTCATTGTAGTCTAAGCCGTAGCCCACCACAAAAATATTTGGAAGAGAAAATCCACTATAATCAACAGGAACTTCTACAATACGTCGAGGTTCCACGTTTAGCAGGGTACAAATCCCCAAACTAGCAGGTTGGCGTGCTTGCAAATTTCTCATGAGATAACCCAAGCTTAGCCCGGTATCCACTATACCCTCTACCACCAGGGCATGCCGTTGAAAAATATTTACTTCCAGATCCTTAACAATACGGACTACTCCTGAAGGTTTACTGCTACCCCCGTAACTGGAAATGCCTATAAAATCCAGAACGAAGGGAATAGTTAATTGCCGGGTTAGGTCCACAGCAAAATAAACACTGCCTCGGAGCACACTGATAAGTACCACTTCTAGGCCAGCGTAATCATAGGAGATCTTCTCCCCCATTTCTTTAATTCGCTGCTGTATCTTATCCCGGCTAAGCACTTCTTTTAATTCTATCTCCTCATTATAGCTATTCAAATTTTCCACCCCTCTGATTACCACTTTTTCCGGATTACTTTATATAGAACTTGCCCTTATTTATAGAATAATTAATTACCGCATCCACTTCTATTGATCCAAGCCAAATTTCTGAAGTAGACTTTGAAAGCTCTGTTTATTGATAAGTTTAATGTTAATGTGAGGATATAGTTCCTTTAATCTCCGAATCTTTTTATTTTTCTTCCAGCCCAGTTGCTGCTTTTGGGTAGTTATCTCCAGGTAAAGGTCGTAATCGGGAAGATAAAAATCAGGGGTGAAGGCTTCCTGGACATTACCTTCATTATCCCATTCTAAAACAAAAGTCTTTGGTTCGTACTCCCACCGCAGTCGGTAAAAATCCAGCATCCCGGCTATATCTTCCTCACTGGGATGCATAAAAGACACCTCTTTATAATAAACAGTAGGGATAGCAGCTGGTTCTGCTTGGAACCCTGCTCGAGAAACCGACTCCGCGGGCTGGTTTTCTTCCTGCAATCGGTAAGCCGCCACAATAATCTCCGCCGCCTTCTCCCCTTCTAAAGAGCCAGAATTTACCACCAGATCGTAGGCCTTAACATCCCCCCACTCCTGCTCAAAAACCTGTTTAAAGTAGCGGTTCTTTTTTTCATCCTGTTCCTCTATGAGCTTTTCTGCCGCCTTCCTTCCCAATTCATAATCTTCGACCGCCTTTTCCACTCGGTACTTCCACTCAGCAACTATCCGCACTCGAAGGCAAGGGAATATATCGCTCAATATAAGGTTAGCCCCCCGACCCATTATTACCAAACTTTGCTTACCTGCCATTTCCCGAAGGTAAGATTTTAGAGCATAGAGGTAGCGGTTTATTTCCTCCCGCTGCTCCTGGTAACTCACCTTTCTGTCATCTCTATTATCCATTAAAGGAGGATACCCAGTGATACCGTAGCTTTCCAGCCCTGCAGCTATTTCCCGATGGTCAACTAAGAAAAAACCTAGCTTGTCTGCCACTAGCCTAGCTACCGACTCTCCTCCACTGCTAAATTCTCGGGATATAGTAATTACGCCCAACTATCTATCTCCTTTTGAAGTTTAAAGGAAGATTTTACTACCTATATCTTAGCATAATTCCCCTAAGTTATAAAGGCAGCAAACCCAGGGAGAACCCTGACATTTACTGCTCTTTAGCGATTCCATAATATTCACCTATCAAGATCAGCAGCACTAGTATTTGCCGTTTAAAACCATTGTTAGTCAGAAAATGCTACAGAATTAACCTATTACACTTACCACTTGATAGAAACTGCCTCAATCATCGTTTAATACTGCTACTGCTTCCACTTTTACCACTTCACGAGCCGGAAGTTCTTTCACAGCTACACAGCTGCGCGCCGGTCGGTGATCACCCATATAGCGAGCGTAAACCTGATTCATAGTAGAAAAATCATTCATGTCTTTCAAATATACTACTGCCTTAACCACACCCTGTAATCCGGTTCCAGCTGCTTCCAAAACATTTTTTAAGTTTTCCATGCATTGGGCAGTCTGTGCTTCCACCTCCTCGCTGTCCACCTTTCCCGTTTCCGGATTCAGGCCTCCCAGCCCCGCTGTAAACACCAGGTTACCTACTACTACTGCTTGAGAAAATGGACCAATAGGTTCATAGGAGCCCCTGGTATGGATAATTTTCGGCTCTATCCCCATGTTTCTCTCACCTCTCAACCTTTTTTTAATAAACTCCCTATTCAGCGTAATCCCATACAACACTTTATTGCAACCTGCAGGGTATCTTTTCCACCAAGGAAACACCTGTTTTACATCACAAATAACGCCTTTCAAGATTCTTAGAGCTGAGCCTGTTTCCTGGCTTTTATGAACAATAACGAATATCCTTAAATTAGGGAACCATGTAAAGGGGCAAATTATATTTGTCCGGGATTTTCTAGATCCAGGTATATCTCTCCGTCTTTCAGTTCAATTATCCGGTTGGTTTTCTCTGCAATTTTCTTATCGTGGGTAATAACAATCAAGGTGGACTGCATTTCATCGTTTATATCCTTAAGCAGTTTGTATATCCGATCGGTGGTTTCCGAATCCAGGTTGCCGGTGGGCTCGTCAGCCAGTATAACCTGGGGTTGGTTAAACAACGCCCTGGCAATAGCAGCTCGCTGCTGCTGACCGCCGGACATCTCCCCGGCCAAATTGTGCTTAACTTTTTCCAACCCTACCATCTCTATGAGTTCCTCTGCTCTCTTCCGCATCTCTTTCTTCCCCTGCTTCTTCTGGATAAAGAAAGGCATCATAATATTCTCCAGGGTGGTAAATTCCGGCAGCAGGTAGTGAAATTGAAATATGAATCCCAAAGTTTCGTTTCTCAGCTTGGCCAACTGGTTCTTGCGAAGACTAACTGTATCCACTCCGCCGATATAAACTTTTCCCCGGGTAGGTTTATCCAAAGTACCCATGATGTTCAACAGGGTGCTTTTCCCGCTTCCCGATTCTCCAATGATGGAGTTAAAAGATCCGGGGAGGAAACTCATATTCAAGTTAAACAGCACCTGGGTCTTTATTTTGGTGCCATATATTTTATCAATATTCTCCATGCGCATAATGCTATCCACCGCGTATCACCTCGATGGGCTCTAGTTTAGAAGACCTTCTTGCCGGTATAAGCGCCGCAATGGTCGAAGCCAAAATTGCTATTATGAATGATAAGGTTATGAAACGATAATTTAGGGCTATCTCCACGATAGGTTCGCCTTCCGGTCCGGTGGCAAACTCCATAAAAGCAAAAGAAAGTCCCAACCCCAAGCCGATACCAAGTATTCCCCCCAAAACACCCAAGATGAGTCCCTGGAACAGGAAAATAAGGCTGGAATCCCGGTCGTTAACTCCCATGGCTTTTAGAATGCCGATCTGCTTAGAGCGTTGAATTACTGAAATAGCAAGAACGCTGGCTATACCCAAAACTACCGCTACCACTACAAATATCTGAATCATTATACTGGATATATCCTGTCCTTGGAGTCCGCTCAACAGTTCTTCATTCTCTTCTTTCCAGTTAGAGACTTCCAACTGGGGATGGTCCAATACAGCGGCGATTTCTGTAGAAATAGAGTCAGCTTCAAAGACCTCATCCACCTGCATTTCCAACGCGGTAATAGTATCTTCCCTATCAAAAACCCCTTGAGCAGTGTCCAGGGTACTCACTACCCAAGATTCATTAATACTGGTAACTTTCAAGTCAAAAAAACCGCTCACTGTTATTTCATCGCTATGACCATCAAAATCAAACAGTTCCAGGCTGTCCCCTATCTGTAAACCCAGGTTATCGCCCATCACTTTCCCTACCATCACTTCTCCATCTTCCTGGGGAAGTTCTCCTTCCACCACACTATCCTTAAAACCGTAAATGTCGTCAGCCTGTTCCAGCCGAAAGCCTCGGAAGACCGAGGACTCGGTATCTTCTTCAATACTTACAAAAGCGGGAAGCGTCAGGGTAGGCGAAGTGTAAAGAATTCCTTCTATTTTTTCATTTATATTCTCTTCCTTGGTCTTCCAATTATCAATCTCCCCATAGCTCTCTTCCGATTCCACTGTAATTTGAGAGGAATTTCCGATAGTGGAATCCACCAAACTGGTTTGCAACCCCTCAATAAGAAGACCAATAAAGACCTGGACAGAAATACCAATAGTGATGCCAGCCAGAATCAGGATGGTTTGTCCTGTGCTCGATTTTAAAAAGCGCCAGGCTACGCTAAGAGGAAACCTCATCGAACTCCCCCCTTCCCAGACGAACAATATCCCTATAAGACTGCAGGTACAGGTCTGCTTCAATCTTCTCCTGTAGATCTTGATTGCCCTGCAAGGCATATCCACCTAAAATAACTATAGTTCGATAAGAGAGGGAGTTGCGAATATCCTTTATCGTTCTTTCCGCAGCCAGCAGGTTATAGTAGTTAGAGACACTCATGGCCAGGTATTCCGGCCTCCACTCTTCCAATAATAGAAGCAAATCTTCCCGGGGAGTGTTGCCCCCCATAAAAAATGCGTGATAGCCGTTCAAAGTAAAAAAGTCCTCTACCATACGGGGACCTACTTCATGATATTCCTCGGCGGGACAAAATATTAGGACTTTTTCACTCCGCAAGCTTTCTATTTTACGGTCCCGCTCTTCAATCACGTAAGGATAGCAGCATTCAATAATGGTACGCACAATAGCTGTTCTCATGTGCTCCTGACTGATCATGATAGTCTGCTTTTTTTGGTGATTGGCTACATCGTATAGGGCAGGCCTAAGTATTTCATCATAGAGAGTAACAATATCCACTTTCCCTCGAGATAATAGATTCATGACATATTTTACGCTGTTCTCTTTGTCTTCTTTTGAAAAATAAGTCATAAACTCCTGGTAATAATCCATCATTTCATCCCCTCTATCAAAAACCTAGTAAAACTAAAGTAATTTTTGGTCACTTTTCCTGATATTACCATAAATTAACAGCAATAAAACTACGTTGCCTGTATGTAGAGTGATGTACTTTGGTCTTTAGGAATAATTAAAGTCTATTTAGATATTAATTCGTTCCCAAGCAATTCAATTCCTCTCGATTAAAAACCCTTTTCAAATTTTGTTCTGGTATTCTGGTTAGATATCTTTTTTAATCTCGACCAATATGATATTATTAAAAAAACAAGCTTGAAGGTGAACTAATTGTACAAAATTCTTTTTCTGATTATAATTATACCATTCACTCTGTTAGGGTGTAACCAAATACCTTCCGACACCACTCTTCAGGGAGTAGACGTGTCCGGTTTGAACGAAGAAGAATTCGAAGAGGCCAAGGAAGAAATCCTTGAGGAATGGAACCAACGCAGGGTAAATATAATTAATGTGGAAAAAAGAGAGGAAATTCCAGTATCAAAGCTGGGGATCTCCTACTCTTTTGATGACGAAAAGATCTTTGAGGAAGCAGGTAATTACCATTTGGATTACAAAATAGACCAAGATAAAGCCCTGCAAACATTAGAAGATAAATTCGATTTTGTTATTGAAAAGCCCGTGAACGCTGAACTGGTGGTAGAAGAAGAACCCCAAATAATCGAGCACCAATCTGGAGTCCGCCCCGCTCCGGAATCTGCATTAGAGAGAATTAAAGAAGATCCCTTCGGGAAAGAGTACTATCTTTCTAACACGGAGTTTCTTCCCGAAGTCACCACCCAAGACATAGAAGACAAGGGAATTAAAGAAGAAATTGGCCACTATCATACCACTTATGACACTGCCAACGTAGGGAGATCCACCAATATAGAGATTGTTGCCGAACATATAGACGGTAGTATATTGGCGCCAGGAGATGAATTCAGCTTCAATGAAACCGCCGGCCCTTATAACTCGGCACGGGGATTTCAGCCGGCCCCCGTTTACACCCCCGACGGTGTGGAAGAAGGAACTGGAGGTGGGGTGTGCCAAAACTCTTCCACTCTCTACATGGCTGCCTTGCTGGCAGGATTGGAAATGACAGAACGCCATCCTCACTCCTACACCGTGGGTTACCTGCCTTTAGGTAAAGATGCCAGCGTATCATACGGATTTGCAGATTTAAAAATAAAAAACAGCTTGGAAAATCACGTCTACATCCAGATGGAAGCTGGAGGCGGGAATCTTGAGGTTACCATCTTCGGCACTTCAGAAAAAGAGGTAGAGGTTTACTCGGTAGTTTTAGAAGAAATTGAACCACCAGTAGAAGAAGTGGAAACTCCAGACCTGGAAGAAGGCGAAGAAGAAGTTGAAGAATCAGGCGCCTATGGCTATAAAACTATCACTTATATCAGAACTAATGGAAATGAAAGAGTGTTGAGGGAAGATCATTATCGCCCCAGAGAAAGAGTAATAAAAGTTCCCGAAGAAGAGGAGGAGGAAGAAGAAGATGAGGATGAGGATGAGGATGATGATGAGAATGATGAAGATAATAACGAGGAAGAAGATGAGGAGGGACATGAAGAAAATGATTCCAACGATCAGTAAATGATAAGTAAAATAATTAATCCGGTGTTAAACAATACACCTTACAAAAAAGTACGCACCTCTAAACGAGGTGCCTTTTTTTATAAAATACACCATATTTACAACAGATTTGTTTTTTCTCAAGTTTACTAAATTATTCAGTATTGGATTTGTTTTCAGGCAAGCTACTACAACACCATCAACTACTTAAAAAGTTTTCGAAAAGCTTTGCCTGTAGCTTTTCCAGCAGTTCTTCTACCGGCTCGTCTTGCCATTTTTTTAGAACTCCCGCTGGAAACTGCACTGACATCTCCCAACAACCTGGCAATCTTGTAAAGAACTCCTCGGGTTTTGTTAACAGACAAATCTCCTCACCTCCTGTTTGTGGTTATTTTCCTCAAGATTAACATAAAATAACGGTATGCCTTTGTCGCTATTTTATGGATTTAATTTATGGCAGTAATTTTGCTGATAAAATTTCTATCGTT
>CAZXDQ010000052.1:0-9450 GCA_964639405.1 uncultured Syntrophomonadaceae bacterium
GATTTGAACCCGCGACCCTCGCCTTGGCAAGGCGATGCTCTACCGCTGAGCTACTCCCGCATAATAGATGGTGCCGAGAGGCGGAATCGAACCGCCGACACGCGGATTTTCAGTCCGCTGCTCTACCTACTGAGCTATCTCGGCAATAAAATGGCGGAGCTGACGGGATTCGAACCCGCGATCTCCGGCGTGACAGGCCGGCATGTTAGCCGCTACACTACAGCTCCGCATCTATCCTTGGTTTGCGTTACATAGTATAACTTATAAAAAAGAAAAAGTCAAACTAGGAGAAGGGATAAAGAGTTAATTGTGATTACTACTGCTTTTCCATTTCCTCTTCTTTTTCTTTCTTAAGACGGGACATTCTCTCTTTCTCGCTTGAGCTATAATAAATGAGGCTCTGTAGTTCAATGGTCAAATCAGCATTGTGCACCTGTACCCCATCCGGTACTTCCAGTTTTATCGGAGCAAAATTTAAAATAGCTTTGATGCTATAATTTACTAGGTCGTCCACCACCTGCTGGGCTTTGTTGGCAGGAACCGCGATTACAGCAACTTTTACCCCGTAATCACTAATAACTCTTTCCATTTCCGAGGCAGGAAGCACTTCTATGTCAAGGATTTTCTCTCCTACTACTTCAGGATCCCGGTCAAATGCAGCTACCACGTCTACATAGGGGTTGTTAGTGATATTATAACGAGTAATAGCTATGCCCAAGTGGCCCGCTCCCACAATAATAATCGGAGTTTTTTGATCCAGCCCAATAATCTTTAGTATCTTCTCTCGAAGATAACTGGTTTGATAACCGGTTCCCCGGGTCCCAAAAGCTCCAAAGTAAGCTAAATCTTTACGGATTTGTTCAGGGGTAAAACCAGTTTCACTGCTCAACTCTTTAGAAGATATGATCTCTACATCCCGGTGAAGAAGGTTATCCAGGACTCTTAGGTACATCGGCAAACGTTTTACGACTGTTTGGGGAGTATGGTTACTATCAGGCATTAACTGCCTCCTTTCCCGTGTTTTTCTCATCTCAAGCTTCTTTAGCTGTAACTACTCAGGCCAATAAAAAGCGATGATGGTCAGGTTGCTAATGGCGTATTGACCCGGAACTATAGCCTACGCGACCTGATAGAGAATTGATAAACTGAGTAGTAACCTTTAGCTTGAATTATCGTTGAAGCATTTGTTAAATTATTCACTTTGTCAGTCAAAAATTTTATCACCAATAAATAGTGATATTTCTTCTGCGCTATCCGTTCTTTTTTTATAAACTTCACCTTATTTTTATTATTTTACCATACAGCAGAAATCCTTTCAACGCCTTTATTTCGACATCAGCATTTACCTTATGGGTAACTGCGAAAACCACATGATAGCTGCCCTTCTTGCCCCCTTAACTTCACCCATGCCATTTCCTGACCCCCTTTATTTTCTCTCTACTGCCACCAGTCGGGGTGGAGATTCCTTGGAGTTCAAAAAGGAATACTCCACTATAGAAAAATGCTCCAGGGAAAGCTCCTGGAGATGACTGTAAACAGCTTCTTTTTCTTCTTCCCCCCCAGGATGGCCAGTATAAATAACCAGAGTAACCACTCCTCCTGTTTTTAAAAGGCCCCAGGCATCTTTCAGCGCTTTAATAGTGCTTTCCGGCTTGGTAATTATTCGCTGATCAGAGCCCGGCAAATAACCCAAGTTAAACATCACCGCTCCTACCGGAGGAGAAACATAATGTTGGAGGTGTTCATGGCTTTCCTGTATCCATAAAATCCTCTCCAAAAGGCCTTGGCCTTGTTCCTTCAACCTCTCCCGAGCTCTTGCCAAAGCCTGTTCCTGGATGTCAAAAGCGTAAATTTTACCCGTTTCACCCACCTGTTTTGCTAACCATAGGGTGTCCTTTCCATTACCCGCAGTAGCATCTACAGCCTGGTCTCCCGGGACTAAACTTCTTGCCGCCAACATCTGCGCCATCTCCACCGCGCTCCAAAGAACCCTCATAACTAACTCCCTTTTTCAGGTGCTAAAATGAGCAAAATGAACCCCTTTACAAGCTCATACTGTTTGATAGCTGTAATCTACCACTTCTACCCTGCCATCTTCTTCAATAAAATTAAACACCTTTTGTAGAAGCCTATCCACCGATAAGTGGTCACCACTCACCGCCGCTATTCCTATTTCTGCCTTCTTTTTGTTGTCCTGTTCCCCTACTTCGCTGATAGAAACGTTGTATCGCCGTCTAACTCTTTCCGTTATGCTTTTCATTACCCTTCTTTTATCCTTAAGGGATTCGGCGTCAAATAACATTATTTCCAGGAAATAAAATCCTACCTTCATGTCAATTCCCTCCTTACCTCCCCTTTCTCCCGCTATTTAATGAAATACTTACAGTTTTCCTAAAATCATCTTCTCCGCCAGCTGCCAGATATCTTCACTTAAAAAAGTTCTTAAAAAGCCAGGAAGACAATGGATAGGGAAAAATTACTGCAGCCAGGGACCTTCTCCTTCGTCCTCTTCTGCCCCTTCTTCCCCCCTTACCTCATCCTCAACCTCTTCAATGTGCAGTTCATCCATGGATACAGTATAGTCCCTGATGTTCTCAGTCAAATAAACTGCTGTGTCGACCGTTAAAGCTAACGCCACTGCATCACTGGGGCGTGAATCCACCACCTCCTCTTTTCCGTTTCTTTCCATGTATATGTTGGCGTAGAAAGTGTTTTCGTAAACATCGTGGATCTCTATCCGCTTTACCTGTACTTCCAGGTGTTGAAAAAGATTGCACATCAGATCATGAGTCATGGGGCGGGAGGTTTCCTCTCCTTTCCATTTCCTGGCTATGGTCTGAGCCTCCCAAAAGCCGATGCCCATAGGAAGAACCAAACTCTCTTCCAGATCCGAAAGCAGCAAAAGGGGATGCTGCCATTGATCCATTACTATCTCCTTAACCTTCACTGGAATCATGTAATCCTCTCCCTGCTCCTTAAATTCATCTTCGCCATTTATCCTCTCTTTATCCATGTTATCCCCTTAAACTATCCCAGGGCATGGTTGCTTAAATAAATCGCAGCATCAGGTCCCGCAAAAATTCCTCCGGTTCTTTTTCTTTTCGTTTCAACTCCTCCACCAACTGCTGAGCCCTCTCCCGCAGGGGTGAATTAAGTCTATCCTCCAGATACCGGAAAATCCCGGTTCTCCTGCCCACGCAAAAAAGGACCTTTTCCTCCTGGGGCAGGGAAAGGAATTTTTCTATCTCCTTTAGCATGGCTTCTTTATCTTCAGGGAAAGTACCCTGGACTCCTTCTAGCAGATTTAAAATGTGATCACTGAAAAAAGTGCTGGTAATACCTTCTAGATTTTCTATCAAATACTTCTTTTCTTCAATAATTTCCCAATCATTCATCAGCTGAAACTTCCCCTGCTGGTATTCCTGGGTGATCGGAGCCTCAGGATGCAAACCCAAGGTCCGCACCCTTATATAATCAGGATTAACTACATTGATAACTTCGGCGGTCCTTAAAGCGTGCTCCCGCCATTTATCTCTTCCCCCCAGCCCTAAAATTACATAATGGCTCAAAATGAGCCCTGCTTCCTTTACCCTTCTTCCGGCTTCTATCTGCTCAGCAGAGCTCACTCCCTTCTGCACCTTTTCCAGCACTTCGTCACTGCCACTCTCCAGCCCCACATGGACCCGGGTAAGTCCAGCCCTCTTAAGCCTGGCAAGCTCTTCTACCGGTTTGCGGGAAAGAGTGCGGGAACGGGCATAGCTGGTAACCCTCTCCACAGCAGAAATCCTTTTATACAAGTATTCCAGAATTTCTACCAGGTCTTCTGTTTTTAAAATAAGGCTATCCGCATCCTGCAAAAATACGTTCACCCTGTTGCCTGAATGAGCAGCAGCCAAATTATCGATGTCCTGTTTTATCTCGTCCTTGGTTCTTCGGCTAAATTTCTCCTCTTTGTAAACCGGGCAAAAAGTGCAGCGGTTCCAGGGACAGTTCCGGGTAACCCGCAGCAACATGCTCCCTGCCTCATTGGGAGGTCTAATAGGCCCCTGTTCTACTACCATTCGGCCGAACATTTCATCAACTCCTTTACTAGATACCAACAGTACTTGCTAGGAGTATAACCTAACCACTGTCATTCCTCAATACTAATCCTCTAGTTGTTTGTCTCACTCCCCAGAATAAACGTAAAAGTAGGTTAGTTTAAAAGGAAAATCAGGGCAGTTTAACGAATGATTAAAAAAGAAGAGGCAAAAACAGGGCACTAACTATTATCATATTGCAGCTAATGAGGTCCTGCTTTAAAGGTCCTATTGTAATTGTATCTTAAATTTTCTGTCTTCATTACCCTATGACCATAAATCCGTTCCAAGGAGGTTTACTCAATGGATAACCACGCTGCTACAGGCCCCTTTCCTTATATTGTCGATACGGAAAAGACCATTTTTGCTTTAGACGTAGGGACCCGCACGGTAGTAGGTTTAATCTGCTACCCGGAAGACGATAACCTGAGGGTGCTGGATCTGGAAATAGAGGAACACCCTCAACGAGACATGTTGGATGGACAAATACACCATATCGAAGGAGTAACTCGCACCGTAGAAAAAGTGAAAGCAGCCCTGGAATACCGAATGGGGTTCCCCCTGGAAAAAGTATCGGTGGCCGCTGCAGGAAGGGCCCTTAAAACCCTAAAAGTAAAAGCGGGAAGAGAAATAACTTATGAAGAAAGGATCAGGGCAGAAGAGATCTCCCAGTTAGAGCTAGAAGGAGCAGAAGAAGCAAAAAATCGGCTGCTCCAAGAAGAAGCTTCCCGAGACCATCAATATTACTGCGTGGGTTACACCACCGTGCAGTACTTTTTGGACGGTCATCCTATATCCAGCCTGGTTTCTCAAAAAGGGAGCTATATAGAAGCAGAAGTGCTGGCTACTTTCCTTCCCTATACTGTGGTGGACAGCCTTTTAACAGTAATAGAAAATGCCGGATTAACCCTCCATTCCCTCACTTTAGAACCCATTGCCGCCATTCAAGCGCTAATCCCCCCTGAATACCGCCACTTGAACCTGGCTTTAGTGGACATAGGGGCAGGAACGTCTGATCTGGCCATTACCAACCTGGGCTCCATAGTGGCTTACGCCATGGTCCCCCTTGCAGGCGACGAAGTCACAGAGCAGTTAGCCCAGCATTACCTCCTGGATTTTCAAAGCGCCGAAAACCTAAAAAACAATCTTTCCCGGGAACAGGAACACCCCTCCCTTACAGTTACCGATATAATTGGCAACACCCGGGAAGTACCCCAGGAGGAAGTGCTAGAAGTAATCCGTCCAACAATAAAAGATATTGCACAAAACATAACTTCCACCATCCTCTATTATAACCAGGTATACCCCAAAGCCCTTTTTTGCATTGGTGGAGGCAGTCAAACCCCCTTGTTAAGAGAGGAATTTGCCACTGCCATGGAATTGCCCCTGGAAAGGGTGGCCATCCGTGACAGCAGCCATCTAAAACGGATCACCAGCAACCATGAAATGATCAGCGGGCCGGAAGGAGTAACTCCTCTGGGGATAGCTCTCTCTGCTTTAAAAGAACAATTCTTTGGTTTTTCCTACGTTACCGTGAATGGAAAAGTGATTCGTTTGCTGGAAACAGAGCCTACTACGGTAGGAAAATGTCTGCTGGCTGCCGGTTTTAATCCCAGGTCCCTGATTGGCTTAAGAGGAGCTTCGATAAAAGTCAGTATCAACGGCCAAGAAAAAAGAATCCCGGGAGAACCGGGGGAGAATGCTCAATTATGGGTTAACGGGGAATTGGCTAATTTAGAAAAAATTGTTAACCCTAACGACGAAATCGTGGTAGAAGAAGCCCAGGCTGGAAGTTCGGCTGAAATTACAGTAGAAGAGCTGGCAGAAGAAACAGGGGCCTTCATTTACCTGCAGGGAGCTCAAGTATTTCTTCCTTTCCGCCCCCAGGTAAACGGAGAACCGGCGGAGTGGAAGCAGAAATTGTACGATGGTGATGTGGTAGAAATAAAAGAGCTGGGAAGCTTAGAAGAACTGTCCCAGCTGGCAGAAATCAATTTCACCCAAACTAACCAAATTACCGTCAATGGAGAGAGGGTGGACCTTTCTTATCGCTTACAACCCGGTGATCGGGTAAAGTGGAGCTAAAAAAACAATTTCCTTTTAGCTCTCTTCCTCTCCTTCCGGCAGGAACTTCTTTATCTCATCCCACAGCTCCTGGGGACGGAAAGGTTTAGTCATATAGGCGTCAGCACCCAGGCTCATAGCCCTTTGTCGGTCTTCGTCCGAGGCTTTGGCAGTTAAAACTACTATGGGTATGTCTTTGGTGTTTTCGGAGTTCTTAAGATTAGAGCAGACTTCAAAGCCGTCTACTTTAGGCAATAAAAGATCCAGCAGGATGAGATCGGGGTGTTCTCCGCGCACAAAACTTAATGCAGCCTCCCCATCTTCCACTACATAAACTTCATAGCCCACTGCTTCCAGGCAAGTCCTCACTCCTAAAATGATGTTCTCCTCATCTTCTACTAAAAGCACCTTTTTTTCCATATACAACCCTCCACTCACCTAAAGTTCTATTTGTGAAGCGCTTAACTTTCTCCTCCAGCGGATTGCCTGCTTGCTACTAAGCTTATACTTTACTGTGGTTCCTGAGAGGATAGCTTTTCACTGCGCGCTAAAGGTAAGGTAAAGGTGAAAGTGCTTCCTCTGCCTTCCTCGCTTTCTACCCAAATTTGCCCGTTGTGGGCCTCTACAAATTCTTTGCAAATGGCCAGCCCCAAACCTGCTCCACCTACCGGGCCCCCTTCTCCTCTAACCTGGACAAATTTCTGGAAAATCTTTTCCTGATATTCTTCGGGTATCCCACAGCCAGTATCGTGGACATGGAAGAACATGCGGTTTTCAGAAGTGTATACTTCTACAGTCACCTTGTCTCCACTCTCGGTATAGCGCAAAGCGTTGGCCACCAGATTAGCTAACACCCAAACAATTTTGTTGAAATCCACTTCTACCACAGGAAGGTCCGATGGTATATCGGTTACAAGTTCTACTCCTTTGGCTTCCGCCTGAAGCTGCATAGGCCGCACCGCTTCATCTACTAATCCTTGTACCCTGATCAGTTGAGTTTCCAGAGCAATCTGTCCCGCTTCAATTTTGGAAAGATCTAAAAGGTTCTCCGCTAATTTGTTGAGCCGATCGCAGTCCCTCTCTATGGCGTCCACCATTTCTTTGCCCCGAGGAGTCAGCTGGCCTAAAAGACCATCCTTTAGCATCCCCACTGCCATAGACATGGAAGAAAGGGGGGTCCTCAGCTCGTGGGACACGATAGATATGAAGTCCGTTTTGATTTTCTCCAGTTCTTTGAAGCGGCTCACATCGCTCAATTGAATCATGGCCCCTTCTACTTCCCCATTATTCAAAAAGGGTTTGATGCTGATCTTGAAAAAATATTTTCCTTCCGGGTTTCTTACTTTTATAGTGGCCGCTTCAAAGGCAGTATCTGCGCACTCTCCCGTGTGTAAAACTTCTCTTAGCTGCTTGTCTATTTTGTCTAATTTTATGATCTGGATAAAAGCCCAGCCTTTGATTTCTTCTCCACTTATTCCAAAAATCTCTTCTGTTTTCTGGTTAACCCATGTGATGTTTCCCCTCCGGTCCGTTAAAATTATGGGATCCGGCAAATGGTTAAGTACTCTATCGCTACCGAATTTAGCAGGATAAGTGGAACCCAAAATTTACCACCTCCGTTCAACATTTACATTATTAATTATATCACCCCAATTTAGCCTTTTAAACCCTTGGGAGAAAATAAACAAATCCATTCAATCGTCAATATATTAAAACTCTGCCTTAGTAAACCCCGGCGAAAGTCTCATACATAGTAAAAACTGAAGCCATGATGAGAACTGCCAGTATTATGACCGCAATGGGCAAGACATTACCGCGGTAACGTTCTTCTTGATAATCCTTCCAACCATGCATATCATCCACTGTGGCTTTAACCTGGTGAGGAGGTTCTTTAGTGAACCAGGAAACCACTATGGTAAGGATGAATGACAAAGGTATGGTTAAAGCCAACAGCTTGATCCAGCCCAGAGGGCCATAAAGATAAGGAGCAATGAAAGGCAAGGGGGCTTCCGTGGGTTCCATTCCCATTATTAAAATGAAAATGCAGGGCACAAAAGTGGTAATGAACCCTCCCAGCATACCGGCTCCTGCTCCCTCTTTAGTTGTCCGCTTCCACCATATCCCCAGGACCAGAGGTGCTCCTAAAGAAGCTCCCGCGATGCTAAAAGCCCACATGATAGCTTCCAAAATAAACTCCGGAGGTTCCAAGGAGAAAATAGTAACCCCTATACCTAAAACCAACATTGCCCAATAAGAAAGGCGCAGCTTCCGGCGATCATCAACCTCCGTCTTAATGGCTCCGTAAAGGTCGTGAATCAGGCCCGCACCCATTATCATTAGCAACCCTGCCACGGTTGAAAGTGCAGCTGCTACTGCTCCAGCAATAGCCACTGCCAGCCACTCTTCGCCCACTACCCCCTCGGTTAAGATGAAATATACGTAATCGTACTTTGCTTCGGGAAGGCTAATATTTTCTCGCTGCAAATAATAAACAGCAGCAAAACCAGTAGCATAAACGGTAGTGTTAACCAACCCCACAAGAAAGGTGGCTACCACTCCGCTCCAGCGGGCTTCCCGAGCATCTTTAACTGTAAAAAAGCGCATCACAAAATGGGGGAGGCCAATAATCCCCAAAAAGGCGGTCAGGGCTATGGCAAGGTAAGTAACGGGATGGGCTACCATAGGCCAAAAATAATGGGGCACCATTTCCTGCATAGCGGGAACCAGTTCGCCGTATCCCAAAGGCGGGAAAACCCAGCCGCCTGCTCCCAACTGCTGTAAAATTACGGCAGTGGGAAATATTAAGCAAAAGATTAACACAATAGCTTGGAAGGTTTGGTTGTAAGTTACTCCGAACATTCCTCCCATGACTACGTAAAGGGTAACTACCAATCCTCCTACCAAAATACCCAAAACTTCTGGCAACCCCAGCAGATAATAAAAGATGATGCCTAACCCCTTAAGGTTTCCCCCCAAATAAAGCATGCTGACCACCAGCATAATGATTACTGATAATAAGCGCAGGTTACGGCTGTAATAACGCTGAGAAATAAATGCCATGGTAGTAAAAGAACGGTGGCGACGCAGGAAAGGCCCTGCCAGAATCATCAATGCAGCAAAAGCAGCAGTAAAACCTGCATATACCGCTACCGCAACGTAAAAACCCTCGATAATCAGGGCCGCCAATCCCAAAAAAGTAGTCAAGCTGATAGCCAAGGAAAGCATGGCTAGCCCATTATTTAAGGCACCTATGCTGCGTCCGGCCACATAATAATCGCCGATATTTTTAATGAGGCGCCGGGACCAA
>CAZXDQ010000053.1:0-9367 GCA_964639405.1 uncultured Syntrophomonadaceae bacterium
CTAATATCTAAAGCTTTTACCTTAGCCCCCATCCGCTTGGCCATTCCTATGGACTGCAGCCCTACTACTCCGGTGCCTACTACTAGAAAATTAGCCGGCTGGAAAACACCGAAAGCTGTAGGCATCATAGGAATAAAACGGGGTAAGTGGTTGGCAGCCGAGATGGCAGCTCTATAACCTGCCACGGTGCTCATAGAAGTTAGAGCATCCATCTGTTGAGCCCGAGATATTCGTGGGACTCCTTCTAAAGTATAGCTAAGTATATTTTTGTGAGCTAGCTTCCTTACCACCTGATGATTTATAGGGTTAGCGGGATGTAAAAAACAAATTAAATAGGTGCCCTCTCGCAATAAATCTACCTCGTGCTCTTTTAATTCTTGGTGATAGCAAGGTTCTTTAACTTTTATTATCACTTCCGAGTTTTTATAGAGCTCTTCCGGACCATCCACCAAATAAGCTCCTGCTGTTTGATAATCCATATTGGAAAAAAATGCCCCTTCACCGGCTCCCTTTTCCAAAAACACCTTGGCTCCTTCCCGACACATTTTTTCTACCGTCTCAGGATCAGCTGCCACTCTTTTCTCCCCCGGCATTATCTCTCGGGGTATACCAATAGTGATTCCTCTCATTTGCATACTTCCCACTCCCTAAATTATATTGGACTGTACTTCACTACTTCTGGAAATAATTTTATATCCCTGCCCCAAACCGGATGATATTTAGAGGATATAAAATATTGGAGAAAGGATTGCCTCTCTCAAAATAGAAGTAAACAACTAAAGCATACGGTAAAAAGATTGCTGGGGGGAAGAAATGAAAAGTATATTCGCTGGATTACTAATAGCCGCCGCGGTTTTAACTCTACTGGCCTTTTGGTGGGGAGGAATACCCTTAGTGCAAGAAGGGCTGCATTTAACCCTGGAAACTCTTTTGCAGGCCACCCCATTGATAATTGCCGCATTCCTCCTTATTGGGCAACTTCAAGTAGTGCTCACCGCAGAAAAAATTAATCAACTCATACAGAAATTTTCTGGTATAAAAGGCATATTGTTTAGTGTTTTGGCAGGAGGGCTTTTCCCCGGGCCTCCTTATGTGTATTACCCTTTTATCTCCAGCTTCAAAGATAAACCTATACCTTTTTACCTGTTTTTTGCATTTCTCAGCGGGAAACACGTGTATGATGTGGCAAGAATTCCTATGGAAATCAGCTTGATAAATCCTGGACTAGCTTTGCTTAGGAATCTGTTAACCCTTCCAGTCCCTATACTAATGGGACTGCTTTCTCGGTATTTATTTCCCCATGATCACACCAACACTTACTTTCACAGGGAGGAACCTTGATGTTATTGCCTACCCTAGTCCTGTTTATTTTAGCTTTTGCTCTATTCTTGTACAACTACCAGGGGAACCGGCATCTCGAGGGAGTGCGTTCAGGCTTTAAGCAGTTTTTAAACATTTTACCGATTCTACTTTTGGCTTTTGTTTTAGCGGGGATGTTAGAAGCCCTTATACCTGAAGAATTTGTGCGCCGCTGGTTAGCCCAAGAAGCGGGCTTAACTGGAGTATTTTTAGGGACCCTAGGCGGCATGTTGCTGGCCATGGGTCCCTATGCAGCATTTCCAATAATTGCCTCTATCTACGGAGCTGGAGCCGGTTTGGGTACTACTATAGCTTTAATAAGCAGTTGGACCATGCTGAGTCTAAGCAAATTTCCTTATGAATTAGGGGTATTAGGTGCCCGCTTTACTATAACCCGAATGTCCTTGTCCGTACCTTTTTGTATCGGTTGTGGAGCATTGGCCCATTTTTTGGAGGTTTCTCTGTTTTAAAGATTGATGCCAACTTCAAATCCTTCTCTGATCGCTTCGGTAATCTTGCGAGGTTCTTTGGCATCTCCTATTAAGTGTACCTCCATACCTTTTTTGTTTTTAAGTTCCTGGGCTAATTCCGCCACAGAAGATGCTCCCAATGCAAGAACCACCGTATCAGCAGGTAAGAGCATTTCCTCTCCTTCTTTTTCTGTTAATACACCCTCTTCGTTTACTTCCTTAACGGCAGCTTGATCAAAAACCTTGACCCCTGAATTGCGAAGATTCTTCACTACCACCCAACGGGTTGAAATTCCCATATCCCGAGCAATTCCCTTAAATTGTTCCACTACGGCTACTTCTTTGGTTCCTTTAGTGGCCAACTCTTTAAACTTATCCGCCGTTTCAGCTTCATTTTCTACTAAAAACTTCATGGTGTCGCTACTGACCGTGCCCATCCTTCTTATTGTTAAGGCAGTTTCACATCCTACCGAGCCGCCTCCCACTACCACCACTTGTTTGCCAGGCATTTTTTCTCCCGACAAAACCTCCGAAGCATAAAGCACTTTTTGGTTATGGTTTATGGGAAAAGGAGCTTCGGCAGACAAAGCACCGGTAGCTAAAACTACCTCCTCGGCTCCAAAATCGGCAATGTTATCGGCAGTAGTCTCTTGCTCCAATACCAAATTTACGCCATAACTTCTCAATTGATGAAGGAGAGTCTCTATTAAAGTAGAAAATTCTTTTTTCCCTGGGGGGACTGCTGCCTGCTGTACCTGCCCTCCCCACTGGGAACTTTTTTCCCACAAAGTAACCTTATGTCCTCTTTCCGCAGCGGTCAAAGCTGCTTGCATTCCACCAGGGCCTCCTCCTATTACCAAAACAGAGCGGGGATGTTCAGCAGTCTCTATTTCCAATTCGTGTTCTCTCCCCGCCATCGGATTAACAGTACAGTGCAGTTCTTGCATGGTGAATATCATATCTAAACATCCCTGGTTACAAGCAATGCACTTCCTGATAGCTTCATATTCACCTCTTTGGGCTTTACGGGGAAAATCAGGATCAGCCACCAGAGGACGTCCTAAGTTTACTAAATCGGCCTGCTCCTCTCGCAGAATTTGCTCTGCTACTTCCGGGTGGTTAATCCTGTTGCTGGCCATCACAGGAACGCTCACTGCTTCTTTAATCCCCCGGGCTAGATAAGCAAATCCTCCCCGGGGAACATCACCGGTAATTTGCGGCACTCTGGTTTCATGCCAACCTCCAGTTACATTAATGCCATCCACTCCTGCCTGTTCTAACTTAACGGCAAACTGGGCGACCTCGTCATTGGTATTGCTTCCCGACATAAAGTCGTGCCCCGAGAGGCGAACCAACAAATTAAAATCTTTCCCTACTTTATCCCTTACTTTTTCTACCACTTCTACTCCAAACCGACACCGGTTTTCCCAGCTACCACCATATTCGTCCTCTCGCTGATTGGTTATAGGAGACAAAAACTGACAAATTAAATAACCAGCGCTGGCAAGAATTTCTACTGCATCGAAGCCCGCTTCTTTTACTCGGTAAGCAGCATCGGCGAAATTTTCTTGTACTTGGGCAATATCTGCTTTAGTCATTTCCCGGGGCTCTTCTTTGGTTAACTTGGAAGCAATGGGAGAAGGAGCTATTGGTTGATTGCCAGTCATTATAGAGTGGGTGTACCTTCCTGCCTGATAAAGCTGGGCGGCAGCATAAGCCCCTGATTCCTTAATAGCTGAAGCCAAATCCTGCAACCCGGGAATAAAGTTATCCTCATGAGCACCTATCATACCTGGACCATTACCCAACTCGTCCACTGAACAACCACCTACAGTGATAAGGGCAGCTCCTCCTTGCGCCCTTTTACGGTAGTACTCCACCAGCTTTTCGTTCACCATACCATCCGGCGTATAAGCATGATGAATGGCCGGCATACAAATACGGTTTTTAAGAATCATGTTCCCCAATTCAAACTGTTCCCATAGCAGCATTTCAATTCCCCTTTCCCTTAACATATTGAATTCATTATTCGAATAACTGGTTTACCCCATTAATTTTTTCGGAACCCTCTTCTCCTCCCGAGTAGTCTTCTTCCTGGTAATTTTCTCTCTCTTTTTTGCTTTTTTCCTCTCTAAACCCTTTCATCTTTTCTGCAAAATTTTTCAAGGTCTTTTGAACTAAATCATTTACACTACCTTCTTCAAAGGTGCCGTCTGCTTGTTTGACTCCCGCATTAACTCCGGTTAATATCTCCAGCGCCTCATCTACGTGCTCTAATGCATAAACATGAAAATAGCCCTGCTTTACTGCTTCCACCACTTCTTCTTTAAGCATGAGGTGCTGTTGATTGCTTTGGGGAATAATGACTCCCTGTTCTTGGTTAAAACCCCGCATTTTACAAACTTCATAAAATCCCTCTATTTTCTCATTAACTCCTCCTATGGCCTGGAGTTCCCCTTTTTGATTAATAGAACCAGTCACCGCAATGCTTTGCTTAAGAGGAAGTCCAGCAAGGCTGGAAAGCAGGCAGTACAATTCTGTGCTGGAAGCGCTATCTCCGTCCACTTCCGAATAATTCTGCTCAAATACCAGTCGAGCAGAAAGGGATAAGGGAGTGTCCAAAGCATAGCGTTCTGAAAGGTAACCAGACAGTATCATCACCCCTTTGGTATGAAAGCGACCACCTAATTTTGCCTCCCGTTCTATATCAATTATTCCCCCTCTACCTACTCCTAAACTACAAGTAATGCGAGTGGGTTTACCAAAAGAAAAATTTCCTATATGATAAACGGATAGACCATTCACCTGTCCCACCTTTTCCCCAGTGGTATCAATAAGTAACAGGTCCCTGTCCACCATTTCCTGAACTTTTTCCTGAACCAGGTTAGAACGATAAATTTTTGCTTCAATGGCTTGGTTGATATGTTCCGAGTTTACTTGGGAAGCCTCTTCCAGATGGGAATAATAACAAGCCTCCCTTATAATATCGGCAATTTCCGCAAATCTAGTGGACAACTTATGCTGATCTTCTGCCAGCCGCGAACCGTATTCCACTACTTTACTCAAAGCGCTGGAGTCCAGGGGATATAAGTTTTCTTTTTGGCAAAATGTGGAAATAAACGCAGCGTAACTTTGGACATTGGTGGGAGAGCGGTCCATGACTATATCAAACTCTGCTTTTACCTTAAATAATTCTTGAAATTCAGGGTCAAAGCGATGCAATAAAAAGTAAAGATAGGGAGGACCAATAAGAACTACTTTTACTTGGAGCTGCACTGGCTCAGGACGCAAACTTTTGGTAGAAACAAATCCCCATTTTTCCCCCGGTTCTTCTATTTCCAGCTCTCCATTTTTTAAAACTCGCTTCAAACCTTCCCAAGTAAAAGGATTCTTTAACAAATCTTCCACCGAAACCACCAGGTAACCACCATTAGCTTGATGTAAAGAACCTTCCCTTATCATAGTAAAATCAGTAAAAAGGGCACCAAATTGCGCCTCTTTCTCAATTCTTCCAAACATATTATTGTAGGTGGGGTTCATCTCCATTATAACTGGAGCCCCTTTAAGTTCTGAGTTATCTACTACCACATTGATCTCATACTTTTTAAATTGAGGAGCTTGGGTCCAGGGCATAGCCATGGGAGGAAAAGGCATGCTCTGAGGATTTTGTTGTTCTTCCTTTTGTCGAAAAAGGTTTACGTTTTCGACCATATCCTCCTTCATCCCTTGTAGATGTCCTTTCGCTTCAGGCAAGTCTTCATATTTTTCTATCAAGTTTTGAAATAAATGCTCCACCGCAAAAAGAATTACTTTTTGATCCAGTTCATTTATTTCCTCGGTAACATTCTTGTCAATATTTTTGACTTCCCTCAAATACGCTTTCAATTCATCTTCCAACATACTGCGTTTTTCGAATATTGCTTTCCTTTCATCTTCAGAAAGGGACATTAACTCGTTGTCCTGCATGGGGTTACCGTCTTCTTTCTTGGGAATAAAGACAAAGCCGGAAGGTGTTTGCTGGATAAGAAAACCTTCCTGCATAGCTTTTTGATTCAATTGATTAAAGAGTTCTTGTTTCTGCTCATTGTATTTTTTAGTAATAGCTTCTTTTTGGGATACATAATCATCACTGTCAAAAGCACGGGGAATCTCTTCTCGGGCAGTTTCCACTAAGTTTTTCACATTTTTGGCCATTTCAATCCCTTTCCCCGGAGGTAGATTTAGAACTTTGGGTCGATAAGGATCCCTAAAATTGTTCACATAGCATAAATCTTGAGGGGTGGGCGCCTCTTTGGCTATTTTTTCCACATACTCTTTTACCGCAGTTTCCTTACCGGTGCCGGGCAAACCAGCTACATAAACATTGAATCCTTTACTTGGAATGCCTAATCCAAACCCGAGGGCTTTCATGGCCCGATCTTGACCAATAATACCATCATCTAATCTTTGTGCTTGCTGATTTTCGCCCAAAAAGTCTTGCTCTTTACACTCTGCTCTTAGAGCAGCAGCTGGCAGACTATATAGATGAGACATCAATAAATCCCCCTTAAATATTTTCTCATTTTTTATTTAACGAGTTGGACTGAATCAACCCTAACCACTCAGGTTTTCTTCATCTTAAACTTTTTCCAGTTACCATGTCAATAAACAAAAGATTTCAATAACCACTTACCACCACCAAAAAAATAGCAAAAAATTCTGTCTTTACTCCTGTCTTTACATTACTTCTTTTAAAGTATTGCCTAATCCATCATATTTAGTTAAGATAAAGTACAAGTTTGCTCTTACCATACCAGATAAACGGAGTGGTTGGTGTGCCCCTGGAAAAACAGCGAAAAGGGTGGGTTTTGTTCTATACAATTTTAGTTATAGCTGCTTTTGTAGTGCCCTTTTTGCCCCCGTTGCGTTATATTGGTAAACTTCATGGAGCTTTTCTTTTTTGGATCATCTTCGCCCTGCTAGTTATAGGGTGTATGGCATTAATGACCCGTAACTGGAGGGATTGACTTGTCTGCCATTACCTTGTACGCTGCTTTAATCGTATATTTTATCCTGGGAAGTATTATTGCTCAACTAGCCCGCAAAAGAATGGATACGGGAGTGGCTGATTTCTTCCTGGCCAACCGTAACATAGGGGGGATAGTCGCAGCCCTAACTTATAGTGCTACTACTTTTAGCGCTTTTATGATGGTAGGATTGGCAGGCTTTACCTACCAAGGGGGAGTGGGAGCACTGGGGTTTGAATTGATCTATCTTTCTGGATTAGTGCTGGTAGCCTTTTTTGGCCCCCGTTTTTGGTTGGCAGGGAAAAAGTATCAATACATTACTCCCACTGAAATGATGGGAGATCGTTACCAGAGCAAATTTCTCTCCATACTTGCATCTATCGCTTCAGTAGTCTTTTTGATCCCCTACAGTTCAGTACAGCTAATCGGCATAGGCACCCTTTTAGAAGGGCTCTCTGGTGGAGAGATTCCTTACTTGACGGGGATTATTTTGGCTTCCGTAATTGCAGTATACTGGACCTGGTCTGGAGGGCTAAGGGCGGTAGCCTGGACCGATTCTTTACAAGCAGTAGTAATGATAACTGTAGCCACCGCCTCTGTCATCTTTATCGCTTATCGCGGATTTGGAGGATTGGGTGGTTTAGCTTTCGAGTTGGAACAAAATCTGCCCTCATACCTTACTGTTCCTGGGCCTGGATTTTTCAATTTTCAGGCTTTCCTGGGACTCACCCTCCCCTGGTTCTTTTTCTCCCTTTCTAATCCCCAGGTTAGCCAGCGCTTGTTTATGCCTCGCTCTCTCAGGCAGATGCGGATCATGCTCCTGGGCTTTTTAATTTTTGGTTTTATTTATACCCTTATCTCCATAACCTGGGGTTTTTCTGCCCGCCTCTTATTGCCAGGTTTAGAAAACCCCGATGCAGCTACTCCTACCTTGTTGGCAACTGATATGGTTCCTCCCCTTATTGCCCTTTTGGTAACCCTGGGTATTTCCGCAGCAGCTATTTCTACCATCAACTCTATCATTTTGACCCTCTCTTCCATGATATCCAGGGATATATTCAAAAGAATTCGGCCTCAAACGGGGGAAAAAGTGGAACTGCTGGTAGGAAAAATATTTGTACCCCTTTTTACTGTATTCCTGTTAGTATTCGCCAGCCTGCGTTTAGATCTAATAGCTGCCCTGTCGGTAGCTTCTTCTGCAGGCCTACTGGTAATGGTCCCCGCTATATTCGGTATATTCTTTTGGAAGAGGGGAACGGCTGCAGGAGCTATCACCAGCATCCTGGCAGGCGGAACCTTGGCAGCAGTTTTTGAATTCGCGGATCTTACTCCCTGGGGGCTTTGGCCGGGAGTTTGGAGCGGTATTGTTTCTCTGTTGTTGTTCGTGGTAGTAAGCTTAGGTACTACCCCACCGGCAGATAAAGCAGAAGAATTCATTAATTACATCAATAAGTCCCTAAAAGAAAAAAGGGTCCTTTAAATACCCTTATAGTTATCATAAAGTTTTGCAACACTTCTTAGCCTGCGAGCTAAAACACTCCTTTAAAATGCTGAAAAGCCACTGCTTCACCCTGGGCATTCATCTCTACGGTTAATAAATCCAGCCGGCAATCTACTTCTTGTCCCACTTCTTTTTGCAGGTAATAGTAGACCAAATTTCTTAACCTCTTCTTTTTTGCATAAGCCAGCAATTCTTCCCTGGGATTGCCCCGATTACTCCAACGACTCCTTACCTCTACAAAAACCAGGCGTTCCCCATCACTGGCAATTATATCTATTTCTCCCCAACGACAACGATAATTGCACTGTATCAACCGAAGCCCCCTATTAGATAAATACTGTTGGGCTTGCTTTTCTGCAACGCCTCCCCTTTTTACTTTATTTTTCCAAGCCACTACCTCGCCTCCCTGCTACTGAGAATGCCCCAGTTATAACCAGCCTCCCACCACACCTAATAACATGGTGCCGTTATTTATACTTCTTTACAAAGGAAGGCCGGTGAATGGGAGAAGGCCCATATACTTGGAGGGCTTTTCGGTGTCCAGCGGTGGGATAACCCTTGTGCTCCGCAAATCCGTAGTAAGGATATATTTCATTCAATTCTTCCATCTTTTGATCCCTGACGACTTTTGCCACCACCGAAGCAGCGGCAATTGATGCAGACTTCGTGTCCCCTCTTTTAACCGCTCGCTGAGGAATTTTTTCCAGGGTAACCTTCTTCCCATCCACCAAAAGATAGTCTACTGATACGTTTAAAGAAGCTACTGCTCGGCCCATAGCCTTAAGAGAGGCCTGTTGGATATTTAACTCTTCAATTTCTTCAACTTCCGCAGCAGACCAGCTAATCCAGGCTTTCTTCCGTAGCTCCTGGAATATTTTTCTTCTTAAGGCATCTGATAACTTTTTAGAATCGTTAAGATCTTTCAGCCCAAGAGAAACATCGTATTTTGGCAACACCACAGCTGCTGCCACTACTGGGCCAGCTAAAGGCCCCCTGCCAGCTTCATCTGCTCCCGCTATTCGGGGAAAACC
>CAZXDQ010000054.1:0-9216 GCA_964639405.1 uncultured Syntrophomonadaceae bacterium
ATACGTGGTTAACCTTCATTTTCTTCACCCTAATTCTTTTTTAAGAATGATTTACCTGTCTGTCAGCCAAAAATTTATCGCACAGCTCTTTTCCGCTAGCTACCTGCTGTAAAGACTCTTCCGCTTTTTGCAAGTTTTTACGAGCCCTATCCAAATTTCCGTCACAAACATATTTAAATGCCTGCCTCACCAGGTGATAGTCCAGGTATTCCGGCCAAATTACTTCCGTATTAGTGCTTAAAAAAGCATCGAATCCGGGAACCGGAGTGCGCCAATCTCCGTAATTTTCCCGCAAATACTTACCTGCGGGATCAGGTATTCGCAATTTAAGCCCTTCAACTTCAATGGTCTGCAATGAAAAAGGAGTATTTCCCCAGCGCACAAAAACACCATTATGCCAGTAATAAGCATCTTCTTCATAAAAGCGGAATAAATCCAGGCTTATCCCCGAACGGTGCAATATTGAAACTTTGGGGTTGCGGGGATGAGGCACATCCAATTTGAATTGAGGATGGAGAGTAAAAGCTTCCGCGAACCTTTCCGGATCCCAATCTTGTTCCCAAACGCCCACATCAATATCACTATCATGTTCCAGAGGCTTTCCTTCTCTAACTATACCCAGAACTGTGCCTGCACACAAAAAGAAAGGAACCCCTGCCCCCTCCAAAACCTCCTTAACATCTGCAATTACCTTCATACTATTTTTCCCTGTTAATTCTTTCGCTTTTACAGGAGCACCCAGCCCTTCGCCTGCAATTTCCATTAATATTGCTTTAGAGTATAAATCCATAGCTATATCGAATCTTTCCACCCTGGAAGCTGCGTTAGCCAAAGGACGCACTGAGCGTAAAAAGTTTTGAGTATTATCTTCCACCTTTTCTTTACGTGCTTCCAATATTCTTTGCAGTTGCTCTTCTGTAGAGCAATTTTTGCAAACTGCCCATAAAACTGCAGAAGAATTGGGAAAACGCTTAACTGCTTTCACTGCTACTTCATCAGCTTGCTTAGTATCTACTATTGAATAATATAATCTTACCAAATCAGCCTTTAGTTTGGGAAACTGGGGCGCTATAAAATAAGCTTTGCGGGCATAATAAAATGCGGATTCAAAGTCTCCTTGGAAAGTTTTATGCTCAGCCATCTTGCCATAAAAAAAAGGTACTTCCGGATACTTGGAAATATTCGCATCGAGTAACTTTTCCAAAAGCTCATCAAAGCCGCTTATAAAAGCCGCGTTAACTGCATTAAACGTGGCTGACAAGCTCTCAAAGGTTACTTTTCCGCTGTGTTCTATATTTCTTGCCAATTCGTGATGAAGAGACCTGCTATTTTTATAATGAAAAAAAGCGTATTCCCTCAATTTGGAGGACGGCAAAACCGGATAAATGGGCAATACGGTAGATACTTTTTGCAAGTAATCTTCCATTTTTATTCGCTTTATAAACGCTACCACATCCTTGTAGGCATAATTTACTTACCTATTACTAAAGCTCATGATTATCTTCTTTCTTTCGCTGGAAGAAACCCCAGGAGTACGATCCAGATACACCACACGGCAATATTTTTTCAGAAAATCAAACTCTCCTTCCCAATCATTCCCCATGACAAATACATCTACCCGGTGTTTTTTGATGTCATCAATTTTTTGTTCCCAGGAATATTCAGGAATAACTTCATCTACAACTTTTAATGCGGATACAATAATTGAACGCTCCTCATAAGGCTGAACACAGACCTTCTTTTTGGAATTCCAGTTGAATTCATCGGTAGATATTGCCACCAAAAGATAATCTCCCTTGGCTTTCGCTCTTTCCAGCAAACGTAAATGACCAATATGGAACAAATCAAAAGTTCCGTAAGTAATAACTCTAGTCATTGTGCTCTCCTTATACTCCTAAAGGATAGTATGAATTTTATTCACTAAAACACCCATAACACCTAATAATATGCGACAACAAACAACTCTATTCAATTATAGTTTTAAGTCCATCCAATTTCAAGCTTAACTGTAAATCTACCAAGAGTCCAAGTGACCAAACCTTTTACTCTTTTTTGATCACACTTTCATCTATTTAGATTTTCACAGAAAAGACTAATCCATTCCTGAGCTTAGAAAGTTGATCCCCGGCACTCGTTTAAAACGCCGTTTCCAGGTGGTTATAAGAGGCTTCCACTCCACCATTTCCCCCTCCTACATTCTGGTTAGCTACTATAATTTTACTATACTTTCCACCTCTATACAAATTTTCTTGCAATTTTTTATTGCGTTTTTGTAGCGCCCATGATAGAATACTTTTGAATAAAAAATATTGTTTAAAAGAGGGAACCTGCACGATAAGGGCAAACCTGCTGAAAAGCAGGGGCGCAAAGCCACGGGTCTAAGGCTCACCCTTACTAACTACATGGAGGTAAGGAGGGGCTAAGATTGCCAGGCTGCCTAACAGGTTTTTTGTGATCTGTTACAGATTTTTGGCATTACTTTACTTTTGGAATAAGGTCAAAAGAAGAATCGTTTAATTCACGTCCGAATAGCAGGATGATTATTCCCATCCAGTTAAAGTAATAGATTTCTGAACTAGGAGGGAAGAACCATGGAAGCACGCCATCCCCCCATCAATAACTACTAAACCAAAAGATTAAGCATTTCCATAACCTGCACGATAAGGGCAAACCTGCTGAAAAGCAGGGGCGCAAAGCTATGGGTCTAAGGTCCCCCGGGACTAAGGCTGCCAGGCTGCCGAAACAGGTCTTGATGTTTCCAGCCGGGCAGCCCTAAGGAAAAAGCACAATCAATACTCATCATAAGTAACCATCACCAAAAGACTTACACTAAAATCCTTAGGGAGTGCTGAGAATGAATAGTAGCAAGATTTATCGCCGAGTTTGGGTTGCCCGGTTGATGTTTTCAGGAATACTCCTGCTGGCATTACTCCTGCCATTGGTAACCGTTCAGGGGAACACCACTGAAGCAAGTGAAATTGAAGATATAAAAAGCAACAGCAACCATGAGAAGGAGTACTTTGAAGGAGAATTAATAGTAGAGTTTGAACCCTCCGCTTCCCCCGTTTCAGTGCAAAGCACCCATTTTCAACTGGAAGCGGAAATAAAAAATGAGGCTCCTTCCAGTGAGAGCAGGCAGTTGGTTCAGTTGCCGGAAGAAGTTCCAGTGGAAGAAGCTCTAAAAAAATATCAAAGGGCACCGGGCGTACAAAATGTTTCTCCTCACTACCGGATAGAACTCCATGAAACCGAGTACCAGGGAGACTATACCCTGGACAACTGGGGGCTGGAAAGAATAAACGCCCCCGGCGCCTGGAACATAAACGCCGGCTCCAAAGATGTGGTAGTGGCGGTTATAGATACGGGAGTGGACTATCGCCATCCCGATTTGCAAAATAATATGTGGAGCAATGAAGAAGGAAGCCCCGGAGCCGATTTTGTAGACAGAAAGGAAAACGGGAACCCCAGCAGCGATCCTATGGACAAATGCGGACACGGCACCCACGTGGCAGGTACTATAGCAGGCATCAATGAGGTTAGCATAACTGGAGTTATGCAGAATACACAAATCATGGCACTGCGCGGCATGAAAAGTAGTGGCGGCTCTTCCTTCAACCTAATTGAAGCCATCTATTACGCTGTAGATCATGGCGCAGACATTATTAACAATTCATGGAGCTACGCTCCTGAAGAACGGGAGCCTTGTCAACTAATGAAAAAAGCCCTGGAATACGCAAAAGAAGAAGGAGTACTGGTAGTCTGCTCTGCCGGTAACACCGGATCGGATAACCTGCCCAGTTATCCAGCTAACTATGATTTGGACAACGTGATCTCGGTAGCCGCCGTCGATGAAAACGATGAACTGGCTGGATTTTCAAATTACGATGATCACCAACAAACCGTGCACCTGGCTGCTCCCGGCGTAAATATTGTTGGCGCCCAAGCTGGAGGAGACGGGCACCGCCGCATGCACGGTACTTCCGCTGCCGCCCCCCATGTTTCTGGCACTGCAGGTCTCATAAAATCCCAGGATCCAGAGCTCGATTATACCGCAATTAAAGATGGCATTCTTGGCAAAGCCGAGCCAGTAGATGCCTTGACAGAAAAAACCCAGGCGGGTGGAATAATTAACGCCCAAGAGTCAGTTGCTGAATTTCTCAATACTGCAGATCGCATTGCAGGAACCAATCGCTACCAAACCTCAGCCAAGGTAGCTTTAGAAGCTTATGAAAGTGCTTCCACAGTAATCTTATCCCGGGGAGATGACGCTGGAGAATTTGCCGATGGGTTGGCAGCAGGAGTACTCTCTGGGGCCTTGGACAGTCCTATACTGTTAACAGAACCGGGCCAACTCCCAGAAACGACCCGAGAAGCAATTGAGGAACTAGCGCCCCGAGAAGCATATATCCTGGGCGGCAAAGGGGCAGTAGGTGCGGAAGTAGAGCAAGAACTGGAAAACATGGACCTGGAAATAGTCCGCCTAGCAGGGAACTCCAGAGAAGAAACCGCAGCTCTGGTAGCCAAGGAAGCCCAAAAAGAAGAAAAAATAGGAAACTATGCCTTAGTGGTTAATGGCTTTGCCCCCGCTGACGCCTTAGTAGCTGGACCAGCAGCCTTCAACGACCAAGCCCCGATTTTGCAAGTTACCTCTGAAGAGGTCCCTCGGGTAACCAAGGAGGTTATTCAAGAGTTGAACTTGGATAAGCTATACGTAGTAGGGGGAACTTCAGTAGTAAGCAAAAAGACCGAAGCAGAATTAGCCGACTTGGCTCCAGTAAAACGACTGGCGGGCAAAGACCGTTTTTCCACCAGCGTAAAGATAAACCAAGAACTGTTCCCCAACCAACAGGATTACGCGTTAGTTTCCGGGCATAGTTATGCCGATGCTATTGGAGCTTCAGTTTACGAAAAGGGGGTGCTCTATGTAAGAAATAACAATCCTCTGCCTCCGGCAGTAGAGGATTACCTGGAGGCATCTTTGGCTGACGAATCTCAGGTTACCATTTTTGGAGGAACCGCAGCAGTCAGCAAATGCGTTAACCAAGCCATCCAGGATTATTTAAATTAACTCTATACTCACTACTATACTGAATTAAGGGGCTTGAGAAGATGAAGGGCAACAGCCTTAGAAAAGTGGTTGAAATGTTCGAACAACTTATTTCGAGCAAGATACTTATCATGAACAAGCGGAGCGCATCACCAATCAATCCCTGGTTACTTGCCTTCGCAGTATTATGCACAGTGGTTTTATATTTTTCTAGTGTTAGCACTGCCCATGCTGACCCTTCGGGAAACTATATTCGGCCTGGTCAACCTGAGGAAGCAAAAGTAGAAGACGGAGAAGAAATACCCTCGGTTGAGGTCAGCTGGAAACTAGAAAAACACCTTGAAGAAAGGGAGCAGCCTATCCGATTAACCTATACTGCCCCGGTATCTTTTACCAGCCTGAGTGTAGGTTGGGGGAATGCTTCGAAAGCAGAAAAGGCAGAAAATCACTCTAGTGAAGCAAACTGCAGTTCGGAGGAAAAGAAATCAATTACCTCTCTGAAGGAAGGAAAAGTTTGTGCCTGTCCTTCCTGTAGTTCCGAGGAATACGAGATAAAAGTGCGGAGCAAACCCGAGGATGGTGAATTCGGCGAATGGCGGGAATTAAGTCCAGGCAGTTTGTCGAAGGAGAATCCTTCGGGTCTTAACTGGTCGGAACTTTATTTCACTCCCGAAGAAGAAGCTCACCGCAGCTGGGAAATAGAGTTGCAACTGCCCGCGGAGGAAGAAATCAAAATGGTGCGGGTTTCAGCTGCGGATGCCTCCTGGCAGCAAGAAAAAAACAGGGAAGAAGAAAAGGCAGGCATACAGTCTGCAGAGGAAGAAAATGGGTTTTCAACTTCCTCCTTTGCTGGCGGAGAGATTGAAATCATAGAAAGAAGTGAATGGTGGGGAAATCTCAACAAAGACCAAAAAACTCCCTATCATAACAGGATCGATGCTTCCCACGCCGTAGTGCATCACACCGCTACCGAAAACCACCCTTCCAGTCCTCAGCAAGTTATAAGAAGCATCTGGAATTACCACGTAAACATCTTGGGCTGGAGGGATATTGGATATAACTACCTAATTGACCACCACGGAAATATTTATCAGGGAAGGCACAATACCAGCATATCTTTCACCGATGTTCGAGGAGCTCACGCCGGGACAGCCAACGATTACAGTGTTGGAATAGCCCTCATCGGGCAGTTCCAGCCTGGCAGCTCTCCTTCCGCCGGCACTCCTACCAACAACTCCCTGTCCAGCCTGGAAGATCTCCTCGCTTGGCGCTTCGATCTTTATGGATTGAATCCATTGGAAAGGGATTCGATAGCTTCCTACTACTGGATTCCCAGGATTTGCGGCCACCGAGATGTAGGCACCACTGCCTGTCCTGGAGCCAATTTATACGAACGACTCCCCGAAGTCAGAAATAATGTTCAAGAAAAAATGCCTCCCCCGCTGGACATAAACCGCCTGGAGGGTGAAAACCGCTACGAAACTGCAGTGGAGATAAGCCAAGAATCCTTCAACAGCAATGGCAGCGCAGAAGCAATAGTACTAGCCAGGTGCGATGACTTTCCTGACGCCCTGGCAGGTTCCGGCTTGGCTTACCAAAACCACGGCCCCCTTTTACTAACCGATTCGGCTTATCTAACCCAGCAGACTGCCGAGGAGATTGATCGGGCAGCCGAAGAAGGCGCTACTGTCTATATCCTGGGAGGTACCAGCGCCATCTCTGAGGAAGTAAGAAAGGAATTGGAACAAAATTATCCAGTAGAGCGTATAGCCGGAAGCAATCGTTATGAAACCGCAGTGGAAATAGCAGAAGCTATCTACAACTCCCCTTCCAAGGTATTCCTGGCTACTGGAGAAAATTTTGCCGATGCAGCAGCAGTTTCCAGTGCTGCCATAAAAAAAGGAGCCCCTATCTTACTGACACCTACGGATACTCTGGATGAATCTGCCCAAGACTATCTAACAGAGCACCGGAACTATATCGAAGAAATCCACGTGATAGGAGGAACCACCGCAGTAGAAAGCCAGGTATTAAACCAAGCCGACTCCCTTGGAACCACCCAAAGAACTGCCGGGGAAAACCGCTGGGAAACTTCAGCAAAGATAGCTGAGAAGTTTTTTGGGGATCCGCAATACGCCACTTTAGCCACTGGAGAAGATTTTCCCGACGCTTTAAGCGGAGGTGTTTATGCGGCTTCCCTGGAAGCGCCAATATTGCTTACACCTGCAGATCGCTTGCCATCCGAAGTCTTTGATTATCTGAATTCCTCTAACCCAGGGGTGGAGGATATTAAAGCCTTTGGAGGAAAGAACGCCATCCAGGATAGGGTTTTGATGGAAGCAGAAGAGGCCCTGAGGTAACTGTTAGTATCGAAATCAATCTTTCGGGAATTTAATCAATCCAACCAAGAGAGGTAATAGCCGAAGAAATGCAGGAATCGGCTGGCCCCCCATAGAATGGTACTTGCCAAATAAAAAGGGCCTTGTATTTCTTAAACAAATATTTCACCCACATTTCACGCTGGAGGGATCACTCATCGTGATAAGCAAAATTATTCAGCCATACAAGAGTATACTGCGAGGAATAGGAGCACTGCTGCTGGCAGCTCCTCTGATAGCTGCCCCTACAGAAGCATCTGCAGAGGAAGAAAACGAAAGCGGAGTTTTACGCTTGGCGGGCGAAGACCGCTATGAAACCGCAGCGGAAATCAGCCAGGAAGGCTGGGAAGAAGCTTCAACGGTAGTTCTGGCCCAGGGAGAAGACTTCCCTGACGCCCTGGCGGGAGCCCCCCTGGCTTATCAAAAAGACGCTCCCATCCTTTTAACCCCTCCCAAAGAATTAAACGAATCCACTTTAGAAGCCCTGGAAGACCTGGAAACAGAAGAGGTTATCATCCTGGGAGGGGAGAAAGCAATAAGCGGTGGAATAAAAGATGAGTTGGAAAATAAAGGCTTTGATACAGATCGGATAGCCGGCAAAGACCGCTACCATACAGCAGCAGCAATAGCCACCCGTTTGACAGAAGGAAGCACTGAAGCGGGAGATAATATCGATAACGGAATTATTGCCCACGGCCGGGACTTCCCCGATGCCCTGTCCGCTGCTTCCTATGCCGCCGATGAGGGCATTCCTATCCTGCTGACCGAACAGGAAGAACTGCCAGATATCACTGCCAAACTCCTGGAAGATTTAAATATTGGGAATACCGTAGTAGCAGGAGGAGAAGCCGCAGTCAGCAAGGAAGTGTTTAATAAACTCGATGACTCGTATAAAACAAAGCGTTTAGGCGGTGAAGACCGTTACGGCACTTCCATTGAACTGGCCAATCATTTTAACCCTGAAAAGCAGTCCATGTTCGCCAGCGGCAGGGATTTCCCTGATGCCCTAACCGGCAGCGTATACGCTGCCAGAGAAGAAAACGGCATATTGTTAGTAGAAGAAGAAGCTTTGAAAGATATGGAAAAATACCTCTCCTCCTACCCAGCCGACGAGCTGGTGGTTTTCGGCGGGGAAAAAGCCCTCAACAGTGAAATAGAAGAGAACCTTAGGGAACTGGGGGCCCGCTCTCCAGAACGAATAGAAGAAGCCCTGTGGGCTATAAACGGCGCCGATAAAGACGAAATAGGAAAACTGCTGGAAGAAAACGCTAGCCTATTGGATCTGGACCTAAGCGAATACCAGGCGGTGGAACACCAATGGGCAGTGGACTGGTCCTTGTATGAATCTACGCCCTTCCGAGAAGCCTGGGAACTTAGAGCAGAACTGGAGGATTCCGTAGAAGAAGCCCGGGAGGGGGAAATGATTACGGTAACCGAGTACCCTTGGACTCTTTCCGACAAAGTACAGAAACAGCAAGATCTCCATAATCCAGTTACTGATCTCTACGGCTTCGGTTCAGAGATCAAAGTGGAAATCACTGCAGAAGAAGAGGAAGCTATTGTCTACCAGGAACCTTCTACCAATAGCGAAAAAATTGGAGAAGCTTCCGAAGGAGATACTTACCAGTTTTTTAGGGAAAAAGAAGGTAAAGAAGATACCTGCTCAGAAACCGAAGGTGTTTGGTACCAAATAGCCTTTGAAGGCAAGGAAGGATGGATCTGCAGCAATTACTCCACTTTAACAGAAGTACGTGGCAGCCGCTGGCAGGAAGCCGACGAAGAAGACCTGAG
>CAZXDQ010000055.1:0-5468 GCA_964639405.1 uncultured Syntrophomonadaceae bacterium
AGGACATATTTTCGGATTTGTGGCAAATTTCTATATTTTAATTATATCATACCCCTAGTGTCTCCGGAAATTGATATCCACAAGAATTGGTAGAAAAATCGTGGAAAAATATAGAGGTCAAATTTGTTCTTATCAAAACAAATAAACCGCAATCGCCATTAGCGTGAGCAAAAGTGGCCAGCAGTAGGTAAGATCAACCACCTTCAAGGATTTATGGTAGTTTGATTCCAGCAGAATTATTCAAGCTTTAGAGGAAAATTTACTTATTACCATTTCGTAAATAGATGGAGGCACCAGTTGACGAATATCTCCTCCGAAACTGGCAATTTCCTTCACTATGCCCGAGGTGAGGTACGAATATTTACTGTCAGTCATAATAAACATGGTTTCTATGCGAGAATCCAGCCGGCGGTTTACCAGGGCCATTTGAAACTCAAATTCAAAATCGGACATTGCCCGTAAACCTTTTATCACTATGTGAATATCCCTACGGTTAGCATAGTCAATTAACAGTTCATTAGAGTAATCTATTTCTACGTTAGTATAAGGAGCCGTCAACTTTTTTAGCATTTCCAGCCTTTCTTCCCAGGTAAATAAAACCTCCCGTCGGGGATTTTCTAAAATAGTAACTGTCAAGTAATCAAAAGCTTCACTGGCTCTTTTAATAATGTTTAAATGTCCGCTGGTAGGAGGATCAAAGGTTCCCGGGTAAACTGCCTTACTCACTAGCTTATTCCCCTTTCTGTTTGAGTATATTTCACAAATTCATCAGCTAATTACTTAAAGAACAACCTTTGGTATATAAGCTTCGATATTTACAAGCAAACACCTTTTAAAATTTTCTTTCTTTTTAAGAATATTGACTAATTTTTGTGCGCGAATTATAGTTGATCTATACCAAAGTTAAATTTTTATAACTCAGTCTATCAATTCTCTATCAGGTCGCATTATTGTTCCGGGTCAACTCGAAAGCAAAAGCACGGATCAGCCTTTGCCCCTTCGCAGGCTACCCTCGACAGTTGCCGATACTCAACTGATTAAAAGGATGCAATGGTAGTACCGGCTCCGGATGGAGGCGGCACTGAAACCAGGTGCCGGCCTGCTACCAGGCAAAGCTTCTCTGGCTATTTCTATCGCTCATTGACAGTCACTCCACCATTAGCACCTGACTATCTTCGCATTTTAACGGCCTGAGTAATAAATAATTTTATCCAAAAATTTAAATCCAGAGGTGGTAGCTATGATACCCCCTGAACATTATTACCAAATACACCAAAATCACTGCGTGGAGTGCGGCCAATGCCTTAAAAACTGTCCTTACTTGGGGATAACTAGCGACCAGGCAGTTTCCCAAATAAAACTGTTAAAAGAAAGATCCTATGCACCTCTGGTACTAAAAAAATGCTTTAACTGCATGGCTTGTAATTATTTTTGCCCCCAAGGGTTGTACCCATATGAGCTAATTCTATTACAAAGGTATTTTCGTTACCAGCAACAGGGAGGGATCCCAGAAAGAGCCACCTATCTTTTGCCCCACTTTTCCCCTCACTTCCGCTCCGACCTAATTCAGGACATGTGGTACCGGGAACGAGAACTACTGAAAAGCTGGTTCCAAACCTACCCCGAAGGAGAATTGGTCCTCTACCCAGGCTGCAATCTGCTTGCTCTCCCCAGCCTAGCTGACACCATGCTGTTGGAGGGGGTAGTGATAACAGGAAACTGGAAGCTGTGCTGTGGAGAGATGTATTATCGAATGGGGCTATTTGAAACCGTTAGCATGATAGCAGAGCGACTTACTGAATACTATAAAGACAAAAACATTGGAACCATGCTTTTCGCGTGTCCTGCCTGTTATCGCATGTTTTCTCAGGTTTTACCTTCCCAATTCGGAGCCCATTTTCCTTTTCAAAGCCGTTTTTTAGGCAATTATTTGCTGGAACAAATCAAAATTGGGGAAATACCGATAAAATCTTCCCCTGAGAAAAAACCAACCCTTCAAGATTCTTGTCATGGACGCCTATTGGGAAACAAATTCATGCAGGAGGTGCGCAGCCTGCTAACTACCGTGGGAGTAACTTCTTATCTGGACTTACCAAGTAAATCCTCCGGCCAGGGGTTTTGCTGCGGAATAGCCGCGTCAGCCAAACGTTTCCGTCCAGAAGACATACTCCGGGCCAGCCTTCTACCCTTGCAAGAAGCCAAAAAACAGGGGGCAGAAGAAATATTAGTCTACTGCAGTGGATGTTATCTCAACTTCTCCTTGTGGAATAGATTCCTGCCGGGAGCCCCTCGAATAACTCACTGGTTGGAACACTTGCAAGAAGCGGTGGATGAAAAGAATCCTCCTCCTATTAAACGTCGCACCAAACGCCTCCTTTACAACAGTGTAAAAGAAATCTTTCCCAAGCTTTTCTCAAGAAATACTGTTAAAGTGGAAGACTTTCTTCCTTCTTCCCTGGATTAGCTATGTTTAATTGAAGGTATTAATACTGGTGATGTCTTCTACTAAATAGGTATCCCTTTCTTCAACTAGCCCTTTAACTCGTCTCCCTTGGTCATATGAAATCGTTCCTCTCTCATAGGTGACATTTTCACAGAACACTTTCAGGGTGACCATATCAAAGAACGATCACATACATGGAAATTTACTATTGCACTATAGTTTATGAATGGTTATAATATTAATAAATATACCCTATAGGGGTATAGGGTATAATCTGCAACCAGGAGGGAAGCACTATGAAATCTAAACCAAGAGATGAATTGACTTCCGAGGAAATAGCTTCCACCCATACCAAAGAGGATACCAAAGATGATGCCAAAGAAATCACGGTAAAGATTCAAGGAATGAGCTGCGCCAATTGCGCGTTAGGGCTAGAAAATCTACTTAGCAAAACCCCGGGAATACAAGAAGCTAAAGTTAACATTCCGGCAGAAAAAGCTTATCTGAAATTTTATCCCGAGAATATTACCATTGATGATATCTTAGAGAACATCAAAAATGCCGGCTACCAGGGTGAATTGCCAAAAAAGGAAGTTAAAAACGTCACGCTAAAAGTGGAAGGAATGTCTTGTACTGCCTGTTCTCAAAGAGTGGAAAATAGCCTTCAGAAAATTGAGGGAATCCAAGAAGCCCAAGTAAATTTTGCCAATCATCAGGCTAAGATAACTTACCATCCTGCTGACGTATCCCTGGAGGACATTTACAAAATAATTCAGGAAAGCGGATATCAACCCTTAAAACAAGAGTATTCTGAGAAAATGGATCGGGAAAAGGACGATGAGCAGGAAAAAGTAGAACATGCCTCCCGACGAATGTGGTTGGCTATTGCTTTCACTGCCCCCATCATGATTTTAATGATGGTTCACATGTTAATTACCGAAATACCGTATTATTTCGCTGTAGTGTCTATACTAGCTTTCCCTCCCGTTTTTATCGCCGGCTGGGAAACTCACCTGGGCACCTATCGATCTTTAAAGCATCTAACCCCCAACATGGATACCCTAGTTACCCTGGGGTCTTTTATACCTTACCTACTAAATATGCTGGGCATATGGCTTCCTATCACTTCCTTCGTGGAAATGGCTGCTTCAATTATGACTTTTCATTTAGTTGGTAAATTTTTGGAAACCAAGGCTAAAGGACGGGCTTCCCAAGCAATAAAAAAACTCTTGGAAATGGAAGCCAAAACTGCACGGATCCTGATAGATGGAGAAGAAAAGGAAGTTCCCCTGGAAGAAGTAAAAATAGGGGATACAATGATAGTGCGTCCCGGAGAAAAAATACCTACAGACGGAGAGGTAGTAGGAGGAGAAAGTACCGTAGACGAATCAATGGCCACTGGAGAATCTATGCCAGTGGGAAGGCAACCCGGAGACGAAGTGATCGGAGCCACTATTAATCAACAAGGTATCTTAAAAATCAAAGCCACCAAAGTTGGCAAAGACACTTTTTTGGCTCAAGTCATCAAGCTAGTGGAAGAATGCCAGGGTTCAAAAGTACCTATCCAGGAATTTGCCGATCGCATCACTGGATATTTTGTGCCTGCCGTGTTGGTCCTGGCTATAATGGCTTTTATGAGTTGGACTTGGTTCCCAGAGTTCCATTTAGGGGTAGTAGAATATTTTGATTTTCCCTGGAGCAACACCGGACTTCCGGAGTTTTCCCTTGCCATCCTGGCTACCATAGCTGTGCTGGTGATATCTTGTCCTTGCGCTTTAGGTTTGGCTACTCCTACTGCCATCATGGTGGGAAGTGGATTGGGAGCTGAAAAAGGAATCCTTCTGCGAAAGGGAGAAGCCATCCAAACCATCAAGGATGGTAAGTTAATTGCTTTTGACAAAACAGGAACCCTAACCAAAGGAAAACCTGAAATTACTAATATTAAACCTTCAGCAAATTTCAATCCAGCCACCATAATGTATTATTCCGCCAGCCTGGAAAAAGCCTCAGAACACCCTCTAGCTAATGCTTTTCTGGAACAGGCTAACCGGCAAGGAATCGAGCCTACTCTTCCCGAGAATTTCAACTCAATAACCGGCAAAGGTATTATTGGAACGGTAGACAACCAATCTGTTCTGGTGGGTAACCGCAAATTGATGAATGACTACGATATTAACCTGGAAAGTTTCATTCAAGAAATAGAATCCTTGGAATCTGAAGGCAAAACCGTTTTAATGGTGTCAATAGACGGAACCCCAGCAGGAATTTTAGCAGTGGAAGATCCTTTAAAAGAAAACGCCCTTCACGCTATTCAAGAACTGAAACGTATGGGGTTTGCCACCGCAATGATAACAGGAGACCACCAGAAAACTGCCCAAGCTATAGCCCGCCAAGCAGGTATTAACCGAGTTTTGGCGGAAGTAATGCCTGAGGGCAAAGTAAAAGAAGTAAAAAGGCTGCAGCAGGAGTACGGAAAGGTGATAATGGTAGGGGATGGTATTAACGACGCTCCTGCTCTCACCCAGGCTAATGTGGGAATTGCTTTGGGGACAGGAACAGACATAGCTATTGAATCTGCTGATTTAACCTTGGTTAGAGGAGATCTGGGGGCAGTTATCTCAGCAGTAAAACTGTCCCTGGCTATTTTTGGCAAAATTAGACAAAACTATTTCTGGGCCTGGTTTTACAATGGAATAGCCATACCTGCTGCCTTTATGGGACTTATTCACCCTATGATAGGTGCAGCAGCCATGGCTGCCAGTTCCATTAACGTAGTCCTTAATTCTTTGAGATTAAGGAAAGTACAAATCGACCCCCATTACGAAAGAAAAGAAACCTCCCCTCATACGAAAATGAGAACAGCAAAAGCAGACTCAGCATAAGCTTAAATATTTGCAATTCAACAAGGATAGAGGAGAAAAGGAGGAAAATTTTATGCAAGAAAACATTTGGGACAACCCGTCTATAGAAAAGTGCCCTCATCATTCCAATAGTCCGGCCAGCTATCATCATGATAAGAAAAAAA
>CAZXDQ010000055.1:5478-9160 GCA_964639405.1 uncultured Syntrophomonadaceae bacterium
CGACTCAACCGTATAGAAGGACAAGTTCGTGGAGTAAGAAAAATGGTTGAGGAAGACCGCTATTGTGTAGACATATTGAACCAAGTAGCTGCAGCCAGAGCTGCCATGGAATCTGTGGCTATGACCTTATTCGAAGACCACACCCGGGGATGCGTCGCCAGGGCAATCAAAAACCAGGAGGGAGAAAGGGAAATAATCAACGAGCTTATGGAAGTAATAAAAAAATTCATAAAATAGCTTTTATCTTACCAGGTTTACCAGGCACACACTGCGCCATCAGCTCGAGGCTCTGTTCCTCCACACATAGTCCCTGTTTTTTCGTTCCTCCAAATAATCTGTCCTTTACCAAATAGAGCATTATCTCTAGAAACTTCTACCTGGTGCCCTAAAGCGTTTAAATCCCGATAATAATTATCCTCCAGTGATTTTTCTAACTCAAGAAAAGCTCCTTCCCTCCACTTCCAGCGTGGCGCATCCAGAGAAGCTTGAGGGTTAAAGCCCAAATCAATCAAGTTAATTAATAATTGTAAATGTCCTTGGGGCTGCATATATCCTCCCATTAGTCCAAAAGGAGCTGCCACTTCACCTTTCTTGGACAAAAAGCCAGGCATAATGGTGTGGAAACTCCTTTTGCCTGGTTCCAAATAATTAGCTTCTTGAGGATGCAGAGAAAATTCCATTCCCCGATTTTGTAAGGCAATACCGGTCCCCGGAACTACTAACCCAGAACCAAACCCGCGATAGTTACTCTGGATGAAAGAAACCATGTTTCCTTCTCCATCAGCAGTAGCTAAATATACGGTGCCTCCTTGCTTTTTACCAGAGAAAACCTTTAGAGCCTGGTTGAGTTTAATTTGTGTTCTTCTTGCTTCTATCCATTTTTCCCTTAACATCTCAGAAGGAGATGTATCCATCCATGCAGGATCGGTAATATGCTTGTAGCCATCGTAGTAAGCCAATTTAAGAGCTTCAATAGCAAGGTGCATTCTTTTTTGGCTTGGATAACGGCATAGAGGATATTCTTCTAGCAGGCGAAGAGCCATCAGGGTAACCAACCCCTGACCATTAGGTGGAAGCTCCCATACCTCCCATCCCCTATAATTTACTTTCAAGGGATCCACCCATTGAGGAAGGTACTTCTCCAGATCTTCCCCTTTTAAAAAACCTCCCCGTTTTCTAGAAAAACTATCTATTTTTTCTGCCAGCTCTCCCTTGTAAAAAGCTTCCCCGCCAGTATCTGCCATAATTTGCAAAGTATTTGCATGATCAGGTGCTTTCCATAACTCTCCTGCCCGGGGAGCTCTTCCGTGAGGAGCAAAGGTTTCTAAAAAGTAAGCAAAATCCTCAGGATAAGAAGAGGCTAAATAGTTGTACTTTTCCAGCTGGTTCCTCCAGTTTTCAGCAGTTTTCGGAGAGAGTGGAAATCCCTCGTGGGCGTATCTTATCCCGGGAGCAAACAACTCCTGCATGGGAAGCTTTCCCCATGTTTCGGAAAGTACTCTCCAAGCAGCAGGGGCTCCAGGTACTGTAACTGGCAGCCACCCCTCATTAGGCATTTCCTGATATCCTTTCTCCTTTACCTTGTCAGCATTAATTCCTTTAGGAGCAGGGCCACTACTGTTAAGGCCGTAAAGTCCATTCTGGGTTTTTATTATGGCAAAAGCATCCCCTCCTATCCCATTAGAAGTAGGTTCAGTAACCGTTAGAGTTACTGCTGTAGCTACCGCTGCATCTATGGCATTTCCTCCTTTCTGCATAACTTCTAATCCTGCCTGGGCAGCCAAAGGCTGTGAGGTGGCTACCATCCCTTGGTTGGAGAATACCACTTGTCTGTGAGATAGATAAGGATATTCTAAAGGATCAAAGAAATTCAATAGATGACACCCCTTGAAATATATTACCAGTTAAATTTTTAATAAGATTATTAACTTGGTTTAACACTGGATTTACCCCCGGTTTTATCCTGGTTTCCCTTGACAATCCGTATAAACTCAGCTAAAATACATAAGTGCGGAAGGGAGCTAAGGTTTAACTGAAGGTTCCTTTCCATTTAGCTTTTTCCATCAGGTAACCCATTATGGAGGGATACCCAAGTTGGCCAAAGGGGGCAGACTGTAAATCTGCTGGCGGTTGCCTTCACAGGTTCGAATCCTGTTCCCTCCACCACTCGGAAACTAGACGGAAGCCCGCTATTTAGCGGGCTTCCGTCTAGTTTCGTTATTTTTCAAAAAGGAATATCCCAATCATCCTTCTTATGGTAAACTTTTCTTTTCAACAAAGAAGACCACTGACAGGATCCAGCTTCTCCCTCACAAGCTAAGAACTTATAAGCTTCCGCATCTAACAAGTCTGCCTGGTGTACCAGTAAAGCCTCCAATAGAGCTGGTTGGCGGGGTGACCCCCATTCTCCTTCGGAATGGTGACTGGTTAATAAGTGCAGAAGAAGCTTTTCCAGTTCTTCAGGAAAATCTATCCCTTCTTTTCTCAACTCCCGGATAGTTTCGTTAAGAAGCTGGTTTCCCAGGATAATATGCCCTAAAAGTACCCCCTCTACTGAGTGTTCAATATTCCCCGATGATAAGGAATACTCTTTCACTTTCCCAATATCGTGAAGGAGGGCTCCTGTAAGGGTGAGCAGTTTATCCGCCTCCGGGTAATTACCAGCTAATGCTTCAGCGTTTTTCACCACGTTTAAGGTATGATGCATGAGACCACCTAGATAAGGGTGATGGTATTTTACCGCCGCGGGAGTTTTACAGAACTCTTCGGTAAAACCAACTGAAAAAACTTTATTTAAAAGCATTTCCACTTCTCTAGCAGAATAGCGAGCCCTTTCTTTTACTTCCTCTAACTTTTTCAAGAACTCTTCCCTTACTTCAAAGTATTCGGTTAACCAGGGCAAAAAATCTTCTGGAGAGTGTTCTTCTTGATTATTTTTAATTTCGGTAAGAATTACCTGTAGCTCCCCCATAAATTCCTGTATTTTGCCCTGTACTTCTACCGGCTGTCCTTTATCGATCTGCTCGTAAGTTTCTTCCCCCTGCTCCCACAGTCTTCCTTTGATAGCCCCCGTACTATCCCTTAGTTCTACTTCCAAATAGTTGCCAGTCTTATTGCGAAAGGGCTTTAACTTTTTGTCCACCAAGAGGTAAGTTTCTCTAATTTCATTTTGATTCTCCAGATCTCGAACTGCCAATCTAATGTCACCCTTTACTCTTAATATCCCCCGCCTGGTATTTTCGCATTTTCAGAGCCTTATCCGGGAAAAACTACTTCTCCATCATAGTGGTAATTCCTCGTAAAAAGGTATTATTCCTGCAAAATTTTTGCCCTTTTTTTTTTGACCTTCTTGTCTCTTATATTATACTTCCACTATTCTTACTACCATTTTCTTTACACTCCAAAATTTTCATAATAGATATTGGCTTCTGGAATGCCTTTTTCTACAAGTATTTTTTCGGCTTTTTCTGCCATGGGGGAAGTACCACAAATATATACTTGAACATGGTGGGCAGGGTGGTATTCTTTTACTAAATCTGTAACGTAGCCCTTAGGATAATGGTTGCTTTGAGGTCTGGATAATACGCGCTGGTAATTAAATTGGCCAGATGCTTCCGCCATTTTTTGAAAATAATAGTCATAGATCAAATCTTCCTCATATCTAGCACCATAAAGCAAGGTA
>CAZXDQ010000056.1:0-9126 GCA_964639405.1 uncultured Syntrophomonadaceae bacterium
ATGGAGAAGGGCGCAGGGTGGAGAAATATACCCAGCACCAGGATTTTCTGATCAGATGTGATGATTTCAGCCAAGGAGGAGAATTCACCGGAAATTTTCAGCTGGTGGAAAACCGGGAAGACCTCTACGGTGATGGGGAAAAATACCGGGAACAAGGAGTGCTACTTGATTATCAGCAGCTGAAAGAAAAAACCGATCTAACCGAGGGCGAAATAGACCGGCGGCTGGTTAACGAAGAAACAAAAGCCGTGATTTACCCCGAGGAAACTGAAAAAGTTTCTTCTCCCCATCTGGATATAGGGAAAAAAGCAGAACAAGAAATAAAAAGAGGTTTTATAAAAATAGGAATCAGGGAGGAAATATTCCTAGAAATAAAGAAGTACCATCAATTAGAAAATCAATCAGAAAAAAGTATCCAGGTCTCAGCGCCGCTGATCTTTGAAAATAATAATATGCGCAGTATTTTCGCCTACCGTCCCGGGGAAAGCTCACCCCAAGGTAATTATCTGCTGGTGGCTGTTCCCCTGGATGGAACTGGAAAAGATCCCTGGGGGGAAACCTTTAAAGGTGCCGATAGAAAAGCGGCTCCCTCCGCTCTGGTTTTAGAGTTGGCCCGAAACGCATTACAGAAAGATTACGCAAAAGCTTCGGACACTACCCTGGTTTTTGGATTTTTTAATGGAACTCATTTGGGAAGCTTGGGAGAGCGGGAGTACCTGAAAAAACCACCCTTTCCTCCGGAAAGAACCCGGGTTTTGTATTTAGAAGAATTGGGAACCCAAGGCGAACTGGAAATTAACACTTTCCAGGATGAAAGGGCCCGTCGTTTCCGAGCCCAAAACCTGCTGCACCAGCTGGAAACTTCCGCCCAGAAGGTGAGGGCTCCCGTTTCCACCAGTGCTTCCAGCCTCCAGGGGGGACACTCCCCTTTCAGGGAGGCGGGCATAGTTGCCGCCAGCATAACTAATCCCCTGCCGGGGGAATCCCCAGAGAAGGAAGGAATAAAAGAAGATTACCTGGTGAAGACCGGGCAAATGGTAGAGCAGATGTCCACAGGAGCAGGGGAAGTCACCCTAGCTCAGGAGTTCACCGCAGCGGTGAAAGGCACCTGGTGGTGGCTACTATTCCTGGTCCCGATTTTAATAGGGAGACAGTACCAAACCACTCTTCCCCGAAGATTTTCAACAAGTATGGGAAAGTACCCCTTGTTGTTCATCTGGTTAGTAGTCTTTTTTGTGCTGGTAATTCTCTATTATCATACCCAATATTATTACTACGAATTTACTCCCTTAAGCTATGGCGAAATCTCCATAGGATTATCCGAAATGGGAAAAGAACTGGTCCGCAATCTTTTTCCTTTCCTGGGAATGGGATTTTGGTTTTGGGCTTACTTGTTCCCCGCTCTAATAATATGGGCGGCAACGGAGTTCTTTTGCAGTTTTCTGCCTACATATTACCGCCTGGGTATAGTGGCAGCCGCCAGCGGCGGCAGTTTGATAATCCCTTTGAGCAGCCTGCTGGATGACTACTACCAGATCCTGTTTCCCAACCTGCTGCAAATAGCAGGGGGAGAATATTATATACCCCTGCTGTTAACGGCTGTTTCTGCAACGGCAGCGCTAACCCTAAAAAAAGAAAAACCGGAAATCAGCGCCTTCCAGCTTACCCTAATTTTTATGGGAATGTTTTACCTGTTAACTGTATTTTCCCTGGCACCCCATCTCTATTCTTCGGAAATAATTGAACTGCGCCATGTGGATGCTAAGATTCGCTTTTAAGGGGAAAAGTGTGGGAAATAACTTTAAATAACAAACTATTTACCAGGTGTTGCGTTTTGCTAAAATTAAATTTACAATATACCCGAAAATTTTCTCTAAATTATTATAAGCAAGAGGGGGGATGCTTAAAGAACAGCCCTTGTTTTGTTGGTTAAAAAAGGAGTGGTCGGCTAACTAAAGTGGTTTTTTCAATTGCAAAATAAGTTAGGGGGATTCGACATGTGGAAAAAAGGCTTGTTATTCATGGCCTTGTGTCTTCTCCTGGCAGGAACGCTGGCTTTCATAGGCTGCGAGACGCCGGAAGAAGAAGTGGAAGAAGAGGAACCAGCAGTGGACAACCCGGCAAAAGATCAGCGGGATGATGTGTTTATACACGGAGATGGTGAACTATCCGGGATATTTAACCCCGTCCTTTCTGCTACTGTTTACGACTCCTACATCGTGCAGCTGGCATTTGATCCTCTCTTTGCCGTAGATGAAGAAGGGAATATCACCACGGAAAATCGTTCAGTAGCCTCCGAGGCAGACATGGATGAAGACGGCACCGTTACCATAGAACTGGAAGAAGGCATCCTCTTCCATGATGGGGAAGAGCTGACTGCTGAAGACGTGGCTTTTACCTGGGAAGCCGTCGCCCATCCTGACTACGACGGCCCCCGCCGCGCCACCGTAAACAACATCCAGGGCATCGACGAAATTACTCCCGGCGATGATGATGAAGAAGAAGATATCCAAGAAATGCGGGAACAGCTAAGCGAAGAAGGGGTGGCCGGAGTAGAAATTGTTGACGACCACACCCTGGTAGTAGAATCCATTGAACCTTTAGCCGTGCAAAAAGATGACATCAACGTAACTGGGGTTATGCCTAAACACCACTACAAATGGGATTTCACCGACCCGGAAGCATACGCTGATGAGTTCCAGGCACTGAATATGGAGCCCATGGGCAGCGGCCCTTACGTTTTTGACGAGTACGTCACCGACGAGCGGGCTGAGTTTACCGCCTTTGAGGATTATTTCCTGGGCGAGCCTGCCACCGAACAGTTCATTTACGACGAATACGACGATCTGGGAGCTCTAATACCAGCCCTGGAAGCCGGGGATGTGGACGCCATAGATTACCAGACCGACGTGGAGAGTTACGAAATGGTCGACGACATTGAACACGCCATGCAGGTCCAGCACTTAAACAACGGATATGCCTACATCAGCGTACACCAAGAGCACCCGGTTCTGGGAGAGCAAGAGGTAAGGCAGGCCCTGATGTACGGATTGGACCGAGGAGCCTGGGTGGAAGGCTTTTTCGGAGAACTGGGACAGGTAGCCCATACCAGCTTGGCTCCTGCTTCTTGGGCTTACCCCGGCGACGAAGCCTTCGAGCATTACGAATACGATCCCGACAAAGCCAATGAACTCCTGGATGAGGCAGGATTCGATGAATGGTGCGAAGATGAAGAATACCGCCTAAACGATGACGGGGAGCCTATTGAGCTGACCTATGAAACCTATGAAGAAGCAGACTGGTCGGTAGAGATCCCCGAAATCGCCCAAGACCAGTGGGGAGACCTGGGACTGGACGTCACCATCGAAATGAGCGACTTTCCCACTTTACAGGAATCTACCCAGTTAGAACAGGATTTTGACATTTATAACATGGCCTTTAACCTGGCTGCTGACCCCGATCCCTATGAGCTGTTCCACAGCGACTTTACTGACCCCGGAGAATTCAACAGCATGCAGTACAAGTGCGACGAAGCCGACGAACTAATGGAAGAAGGACGGAGAGAATTTGATCGTGAAGAAAGAAAAGAAATCTACCAAGAACTGTTCACCCATTTTAATGAAGACCTCCCCATGCTATTCGTCTATTTCCGGGACGAAACTTACGGGGTAAACCAGCGGGTAGACAACTTCCAACCCACTGAATTTCAGGATTGGACCTGGAACGTCCACGAAATCTCTGTAGATTACTAAACCTACCACAAGGGTGGCGTTGCCCCCAAGCCAGTGAACGTCATCCTGCCCCAAGGGGGCACACCTTGCCCCCTTGGGGATTTCTTTGAAGAAGACGCATCCTTTGGAGGGAAAGCCTTTGGGGAAATTTCTGATAAGACGCCTGCTGTTACAAGTCCCCATCCTTCTGCTGGGGGTCAGCATCCTGCTGTTCGCCATTTTCCAGCTGGCTCCAGGGGATCCCATGGCCCAATTTTACGCGGAACCGGGGATGACCTTAGAAGAAGTGGAGCGCCTGGCCCAGGCTTACGGACTGGATAGAAGCCCAGTCCAGCAGTACTTTGATTGGCTCACCAGCCTGTTTCAGGGAGATCTGGGAATGTCCTTCGAATTAAGGCAGCCAGTAGCCGATGCGGTAGGGGCACGGTTGTTTCCTACTTTTCTCCTCTCTTTTGCCGCTCTGGTTTTAAGCCTGATTATTGCTATCCCTGCCGGAATAATTTCTGCCACCAAACAGTACTCCAAACTAGATTACGGGCTCACGGTAACCGCCCTGGTGGGTATCTCCATACCCAACTTTTTCTTTGGAGTCCTGCTTATGTGGATCGTGGCCGTAGAGCTGGGATGGCTGCCGGTGGCAGGAATGAGCACCGCCGGGGTAACTTTCAGCTTCCCCTGGAACGTGATTGATGTTCTGAGGCACCTAACCCTGCCGGTCATCGTGCTAGGCTTGAACGGAACCGCTTCTTTCATGCGCTATACCCGTTCCAGCATGCTGGAAGTTATCCGACAGGACTACATCCGAGCCGCCCGAGCCAAGGGACTCCACGAAAGGGTGGTAATTTACAAGCACGCCCTTCGAAACGCTATGATACCCATCGTTACCCTCATGGGTTTCCAGCTGCCAGTGCTGTTCTCTGGAGCCATTATTACCGAAGCTATTTTCAGTTGGCCCGGACTGGGTAGCCTGCAGCTCTCCTCGGTTTATAACCGGGACTATCCGCTGCTTATGGGCATTAACATGTTTTTGGCGCTTATGGTGATACTGGGGAATTTTTTGGCCGATATAGCTTATGCCTATATCGACCCGCGCATCAAGTTCAACTAAGCTCTGTTTCTTATACAACATTTCTTTTACAACAAGGAAAAGGACTTCTTCCGACATCGAGCTGTTTTTAAAATAGTCACACGGTAAGGGGGAGACCAGGCTTGTCCAATAAAGAAACCGCACAGCAACCCTCCCTTTCTAATGAGGCAGCGACCTCAGAAGAGATTCTAACTCCGGGGAAAATTGCCTGGCGGAGACTAAAGAAAAATAAACTGGCCATTATAGGCTTCATTATTATCGCTATCCTAACTTTGAGCGCCATTTTCGCTCCGATACTCAGTCCCCATGATTTTGATGATACCAATCCCGCCCATCGTTATTTGGAACCGGACGACGAGCACCCCCTGGGCACTGATGCCGTAGGCAGGGACACCTTAACCAGGCTCCTCCACGGAGGCAGGGTTTCTCTTACGGTAGGGCTGGTAGCCACCGGCCTGCAGGTGTTGATTGGAATCATCATGGGAGGCATAGGGGGGTACTATGGAGGAAGAGCAGATACGTTGGTGATGCGCATGGCTGATGTATTCATGTCCTTCCCCTTCCTGCCCCTGGCCATTACTATGGTAGCTATCCTGGGCCCCAGCGTGTATAACATCATGCTGGTGATAGCCATTATCGGCTGGCCCACGGTAGCCAGGATTGTACGGGCAGAGATACTCTCCTTAAAAGAGCAGGAATTCATGGAAGCAGCCCGGGCGCTGGGTATAAGCGATCGGAATCAGATCATCAGACATCTGCTTCCCAACACCCTGGCACCAGTAATTGTGGCCGCCACTTTAGGTATAGCTTCTGCAATCATCCTGGAAGCATCCTTGAGCTTTTTGGGCATGGGAGTAGAGATGCCAACCCCTACCTGGGGGAATATGATTAACGCCGCCAGGGACATGTATATAGTCCAAAACCGCTGGTGGCTGTGGATACCTCCTGGGGTATGCATATTTTTAGCTGTAATGAGCTTAAACCTTATCGGCGACGGGCTAAGAGACGCCTTAGATCCCAGATTAAAAGAGTAGGAGGAACTCCTTTGAACGAGCTGCTAAAGGTGGAAAATTTAAAAACCTATTTTTACACGGAAGATGGAGTAGTCAAGGCTGTAAACGGAGTAGATTTTTCCGTGAACAAGAAGCAGACCGTAGGCATTGTAGGGGAATCCGGATGTGGCAAAAGCATCACTTCCCTATCCATCATGCGTTTAATACCCCAGCCTCCGGGGAAAATAGAAGCAGGCAAAATCTGGTTGAATAACGAAAATCTCCTGTCTTATTCAGAGAAACAGATGCGTAAAGTGCGGGGCAACGAAATATCTATGATCTTTCAGGAGCCCATGACTTCCCTCAACCCGGTTTATACCATCGGTGAACAGATCATGGAAGCCCTATTGCTGCATCAGAACATGAACCCCAAAGAGGCCCGGGAAAAAGCCATAGAAATGCTGGAAACCGTAGGTATACCCCGGGCCAATCAGGTGGTGGACGAGTACCCCCATCAGCTTAGCGGAGGCATGAGGCAACGGGGGATGATCGCTATGGCCCTGGCCTGCAACCCCAAGCTGCTGATTGCCGACGAACCCACTACTGCTTTAGATGTAACCATTCAGGCCCAGATCCTGGAATTGATGAACAACGTAAAAGAAGATTTTGAAACAGGCATCATCCTTATAACCCACGATCTGGGAGTTATAGCTGAAATGGCCGAGGAAGTAGTAGTCATGTATTCCGGGAGGGTGGTAGAACATGCCAGTGTTTACGACATTTTTGAGAACTCCCTCCATCCTTATACTTCGGGGCTAAAAGCCTCTATCCCGGACATAAAAGACGATAAATCCCGGCTCAAAGTTATCCCGGGAGTAGTTCCCAACCCCATTAATATTCCTCCCGGCTGCGCTTTTCACCCCCGCTGTGACAAGGCTATGGATATATGCACCGAAAAAATGCCGGCTTTAAAAGAAGTGGCAAAAAATCATCATGTCCGATGCTGGCTGCACGTAGAAGAAGAGGAGGTCGAATAATGGCAAAATCTGCAGAGTCCTTAACAGAAACAGCTCAGGAATCGCCTTCAGAGGAAATGATGATAGAAGTTAAAAATCTTAAAAAGCATTTCCCCATCTGGGGAGGCGTGCTGCGCAGGGTCGTGGGATGGGTTCAAGCAATCAACGACATCAGCTTTGAAATCAGGCCGGGAGAAACTTTAGGCCTGGTAGGAGAATCCGGCTGCGGAAAATCTACCACTGGCAGAACTCTCCTGCGCCTGCTGGAAAAAACCGAGGGAGAAGTCTATTTTAAGGGAAGAGAAATATTCAGCCTACCCCGGGCTGAAATGAAACAGCTAAGGAAAGAAATGCAGATTATTTTCCAAGACCCTTACAGCTCTCTAAACCCCCGGCTCACCGTTTCTGATATAGTAGGAGAGGCCTTGAAAGAACACGGCATTGCCCGGAACAATGAGCTGATAAACAAAGTGCGGAACGTGGTGGAAAAAAGCGGACTGCAGCCCCATCATATCCGGCGTTACCCCCACGAATTCAGCGGAGGACAGAGACAGCGTATAGGGATAGCCAGAGCCCTGGCTTTGGACCCGGAATTTATGGTGTGCGACGAACCAGTATCCGCCTTAGATGTTTCTATCCAGTCCCAAATACTCAACCTGTTGATGGACTTACAGGAAGATATGAACCTCACCTATCTCTTTATCTCCCACGATCTGAGTGTGGTTAAACATATCAGCAACCGGGTGGGCGTTATGTACCTGGGCGATCTGGTAGAATTAGCAGAAGTTAAAGAACTGTTCAGTAACCCACTCCATCCATACACCAGGGCGCTCCTTTCTGCCATACCCAGTACCAACCCCCGCTCTGTAAGCGAAAAAATCATTCTCAAGGGCAGCATTCCCAGTCCTGCCAATCCACCCAGCGGCTGCAAATTCCACACCCGCTGTCCAGAAGCTAAAGATTTCTGCAAAGAAGAAATACCGGAAACCATTAAGGTAGGAAAAGATCACCGGGTAGCCTGTCACTTAATCAATAGAAGCAGGTGAGCATCCTAAAAAACCCGGCAACAATTTCTGAAAAATTATTACCCTTAAAATAACTGAAGCTCTGGACTTTTTCTTCTAATAATAGTACGCTAGTAAGTACCAGCCGGTGATCCGGTTTTAGCTCAGAGGAAGTCTCAGGTTTTTCTATACTGTCGGAGGAGGGAACAGCCTTGCTGTTCAACAAAAAAGCCGAAATTGACCGTTCTATAGATAAATCAAAGGCTACATATGAGCAGCCGGAAGTAAAAAAAATTATGCAGGAAAACGCTGAAGAAGTAGATTGGAAAGACATCCTGGCTCTAACTATAGCCGGAATTCAAGTCCTGGCGCCCCGAACAGCCCTTTTTATCGCAAGCTACGTGCTGGTGGCTTTGCTATTGCTGTGGTTTACCACCTGATTTGCCTCCACAGTTTCCTCTGAACAGCTTACCAAGTATAAGAATATACGTTATCCGCCTAATACTACAGGGAGGTAAACTTGTAGGACAGGAAAGGAAAAAACAGGTCTTTTTCATCCAAATTCTTCTTGCTTCATATTTAACCTCCTCAGCCATTTTGAGGAGGATTATCGCACAGCAAGACGCTAATTGATACGTGTATTTGCTTTTACGCTTACTTTTCATCGCTCTTGCTCTTTTTCCCCTCCCTTATCCTTTCCCTTCACTTAAACCTTTTCCTCCCTGGGTACCCTGGTAGCTCCTGTGGGGAGGCTGCATGGCTTTTTGGATCAGCACCGCCAGGCCTGCCGCCAGAAAAATATCCCCTACGCTGATAATGTCATCGGGGGTATGGGGCAGAGGAATATGGTCACCCAAAAAACCCAGATTGGTTTCTTCCGTAAGAGGGGCATGGACCGGACTACCCTCGCCCCTCAGGAGTTCTTGCCTCATCTCCGGCTCCAGCACTTCCGGATCCACCGGCATCTTCCCCTGGTTAGCAGTAATCACCATCAAATTAAGCAATACCCCCAGGCCTATAATGAGCATGGCCCTCTGTCTGAGGTTTAAGCAGATAAAACCCAGGAGTAAAAGGTAGGAGAGGACATGGAGGTAAGGATACCAGACCTCCCGGGCCCCGCCTGCGAAAGCGAAATCCAACCACAGCCCTACCTGCAGAAACAAAGCCACTACTGCCAGGGAAAGCCACTGCAAAGGAAAATGCTCCAAATATTTAAGCCGGCCCTTTCTAAGCCAGCCTACCAACACCCCTAAAATTACTGCTTCCAGAAACATTCTTATCTATCCGCCTCTCCCG
>CAZXDQ010000057.1:0-9110 GCA_964639405.1 uncultured Syntrophomonadaceae bacterium
GTCCTCTTTAGTCAACCTGCGCATAAAATAGGTAATTTTTAGCAGCATAATATCAGCTCCTTTTCTCTAAAATATTGATTGAATATACAGTTGGTCCTTTATTAGAACCCTACTATTACCTACTACTACCGTTAACATCCCCCCTTGCTTTTAGTAAAAAGGTTCCAACCCCCTACAGGAAATCTCCCATCTGGAACATGGGCAGCACGATGGAAGCTACCATGATCCCTATAAAAGCGCCGATAACTATGAGAAGGAGGGGCTCTATGATGGTGCTGAGGCGGTCCATCACGTAGGAGACTTCCCCTTCATAAAAATCGGCGGAGCGCGCCAGCATGTCGTCCAGGGACCCCGTCTCCTCCCCCACGTGGACCATTTCCACCAGCAGAACGGGAAACAGGCCGCTCTGCTCCAAGGTGGAAGCCATGGGAAGGCCTTTCTGCACCCGGTCCCGGGTGCGCTCCAGGGCTTCGCCTACCACCCGGTTGTCCAGGACCCGCTCCACCAGTTCCAGGGCGCTGAGCACCCCTACCCCGCTGGTAAGCAGGCTGCTGAAGGTGCGGGAAAAGCGGGCCACTACCGTTTTCTGATAGATCGATCCAAACAGGGGGACCCGGAGCTTGAAGCGGTCGTAAAACCATCTGCCCCGTTCGGTTTGCAGATAGCGCCAACTCAGGAGCAACACGGCAACTACTGCTCCCAGAACCACATACCAGTAGGTGACCACAAAACTGCTGACCCCTATCACTATCCGGGTGATCAGGGGCAGCTCAATGCCCAGATCGGCGAAGATATTAGCGAATTGGGGCAGGACAAAGAAAACCATCAACATAAGCACAGCAACGGCTACTACCGCCACTACCACGGGATAAGTGGTGGCGGAGCGGATCTTCTCCTCCAGGTCGTTCTGCTTCTCGAAATGATCCGCCAGGTTTTCCAGAACGGTATCCAGCATGCCTCCCGCTTCTCCGGATTCCACCATACTGATAAGGATCCGGGGGAAAAAATCGGAGTGCTGCTCAAAGGCTTCCCACATGGGAGTACCTTGTTCTACGCTGATGGCTACTTGCTGCAGCCGCCTCCTGAAACCGGGATGTTCCATCTGCTGAGCCAGCACCTGTAGGCTGTGAAGGGCGGTCATGCCCGCCTGGATCATGGTGGCGAACTGGCGGCAGAAAACCATAAAGTCCCGGCTCTTGGCTTTGTGGGTGGGAGACAGCTTCTTGAAGCTTTCCAGCAGGGACTGCTGCGAACCTTCTTGCTGTTCTTTGCCCGCCTTTACATCCACCACTATTAGTCCCTGGGAACGCAGGTACTCCAGGGCTTCCTGTAAATTGGATGCCTTGGTGGTACCCTTGCGGGTATCCCCTTCCCAACTTTTTGCCGTATAGCGGTAAACTGGCGACATTACCGGTAACCTCCTGTAATTTAGCGCCTCCGGTTGCCCGGACGGCCTCGGGTTTCGCGGCTTCCCCGGGGAGCACCGGGAGAAGATGGCTCAGCGTAACCCAGTTGCTTTTTGATTTCCTCGGGATCCACCGAGTGACCCACCGCCGTTTCCTGATCTATGCTACCCTGCTGATAAAGGTTGACCAGGCTGGCGTCCATGGTCTGCATGCCCTGGCGCCCGCTGGTCTGCATGGTGGAATAAATCTGATATATCTTGCCTTCCCGGATGAGGTTGCGGATGGCAGGGTTGGTGATCATTACCTCGGAAGCCAGGGCCCTGCCCCCACCGTCTTGCCGGGGAAGAAGCTGCTGGGCTACCACTCCCACCAGATTGTTGGCCAGCTGCACCCGGACCTGCTGTTGTTGCTCGGGAGGGAACACGTCTATGATGCGGTCAATAGTCTGAGGTGCGTCTATGGTGTGAAGGGTGGCAAACACCAGGTGCCCCGTCTCCGCAGCGGTGATGGCTATAGAAATAGTTTCCAGGTCCCGCATTTCCCCCAGGAGGATCACGTCGGGATCCTGGCGCAGAGCTGCCCGCAGGGCCTGGGCAAAGTCATTACTGTCTCCGCCGATCTCCCGCTGGTTTACCAGAGAATTGCCGTGGGGGTGCAGGTACTCAATGGGATCTTCCAGGGTAAGAATATGGCAGTTCCTTTCCTGGTTGATCAGGTTGATCATAGCCGCCAGGGTGGTAGACTTACCGCTGCCGGTGGGGCCGGTAACCACTACGAAACCCTTTTGGCGCCGGGCCAACTGATAGGTAGAATCGGGCAGGCCCAGTTTATCCAATTCCGGGATCTCCGTGTTCAAGACCCGGAGGGCTAAGGCAGTGCTGCCCCGCTGGCAGTAGATATTGACCCGGAAGCGCCCCAATCCCGAAACCGAATAGGAGAGATCTACCTCCCCCTTGCGGGAAAAAATTTCCCGGTGGGATTCGTCCATCAGCTGCTCTGCCGACTGGCGGACGTCTTCCGGAAGAAGGGCGGTATCCCCCAAAGGATACAGTTTTCCATTAAGCCGCAGGGTGGGAGGTTTTCCCACGGTAAGGTGCAGATCAGAAGCGCCTTTGTTCACTGCTTCCTGCAGGTAGCGATCAATGTTCGCCGACACCAGCTATTCCCCCATGACATTTTCCGGCAGCCTTTTACCCAGACGGTCTCAGGCTACTGCCAGGCGTATTTATCCAACCTTTAAAGGCGGGAAATCCCCTCACCCGTTTCTTTCACCTTCAATTCTTCTGGTTCGACATCTTCGTCCAGCCCGCTGCTGAATGCCACCCGGACCACTTCTTCAAAGGAGGTGTGGCCCTGTTGAATTTTCTCCCAGCCGTCCAGTAAGAGGGGGACCAGGTCCTGGCGTAAAGCCTGTTCCCGGATGGCGTCCCCTGCTTCGCCCTCCAGCACCAGGCGCCGCAGGGACTGGTTCAAGGCCAACACTTCGTGGATACCCATTCTCCCTCGGTAGCCAGTTTGGTTGCAGTCCTTACAACCTGCCCCCCGCACCAGCATCTCCGGCGGGGTTTTATTGAACAGCTTTTTATATAGAGCTCTTTCTTCAGGAGTAGGAGAATATTCTTCCTGGCAGTGGGGACACAGCTTCCTCACCAGGCGCTGGGCTACCACCCCTACCACGGAAGAAGTGATAAGGTAGGGAGCCACTCCCATGTCCAGCAGGCGGGAAATGGCTTCGGTGGAACTGTTGGTATGGAGGGTGCTCATCACCAGGTGCCCGGTAAGGGCTGCCCGGGTGGCGATCTCTGCCGTTTCCAGGTCCCGGATCTCCCCTACCATTATAATATTGGGATCCTGGCGCAGTATGGTGCGCAGGGAATTGGCAAATGTGCGGTTGATGCGGGGATTCACCTGCACTTGATTAACTCCTTCCAGGTTGTATTCTACCGGATCTTCCACGGTGATAATATTGTCTTCGATCCGGTTCAAATTATTCAAGGAAGAATACAGGGTGGTAGATTTACCGCAGCCAGTGGGACCAGTTACCAGGATCATTCCCGAATGATTCATGAGAAGTCGCTGGAAATTTTTATAATTGGGCTCGGAAAAGCCCAGTTCCTCCAGGGGTAGAATAATCTTCTCCTTTTCCAGGATGCGGATAACCACTTTTTCCCCGTGGACGGTGGGGAGGGTAGAGACCCTCATATTGACGTCCTTGTTGCTGACCCTCATCTGAATGCTACCGTCCTGAGGAAGGCGCCGTTCGGCTATGTCCATGTTGGCCATGATCTTGATGCGCGATACAATAAGGGGTTGAGTATCCTGGGGAGGAGAAGTCATCTGGTGCAGGAGACCGTCAATGCGCATCCGCACCTGGACACCGCTTTGAACGGGCTCTATGTGGATATCGCTGGCTCCTTCGTTCACCGCCTGTTGAATGAAGGAATTCACTACCTTCACTATGGGGGCCTCCGTTACCAGGTTGCGGATACGCTCCTCTTCTTCCTCCTGTTCGGGGGTTTTCCCTTGTTCTCCTCTCCCCTCAGACAGGGTTTCCTTGAGACCAAAAAACTGGTTAATAGCGTACTCTACCGCATGTTCAGAGGCCAGAACCGGTTCCACTTTCTTCTGGGTAACCATTTTCACATCGTCCAGGGCAATAATGTCCTGGGGATCGGACATAGCCAAGACAATTTTCCCCTCCCGTTCTTCCACAGGGATTACGCGGTAACGCTGGGCCATGTACATGGGGATGGAAGTAGCCACCCGGGAATCAATAGGATAACTATAAAGATTGACGTGGGGTATCCCCAGGTGTTCCTCCAGGACTTCCAACAGCCTTTCTTCGGTAACATATCCTTTGTCCAGCAGGAGTTTTCCCAAACGCTGGTTGCTGGCTTTCTGATCCTTCAAAGCCTGCTGCAGTTGTTCGTCCGTCAGGACTCCTGCTTCCAGCATAATTTCTCCCAATCTTTTCCGGTTGAATCTAGGCAAAAAAAGGCCTCCCTTGTTAAAACTAACTTATCCTACCTTCAAGCCTTTATACAGTCAAATCAATAAAGGATGGAACTAAGTCCTGCTTCTGCCATACTTAAACGGTAATTCCGTTACAGTTCTGCCACCTTTTATTGCTAAAAGCACCTGCAAAGAATTACTGAAATCCGAAAACCAACCCTTTGATTACATCCCATTCCAACCAAAAAGTCAGAACTGCCCTGGCTCTATCCTGAACCCTGGTCGCCCAGCTGCCTGTCCTTGCCAGCAACAGGCCTGTTGACTTAGCGCCCCTGTCCGGAAGCAGGGTTGCCCCTCTGGGGTTATTTCATCAATAGTACAAATATTCACCATAAAATTATATTAACCGAGATGGGCGCCGTCAAGCACCTGCTCTGGAATTTTGCTTCCTGTTCCAGGATATTTTGGAGTCTGTTAGAAAAGTCACAATTTTTCTCATGGAAATACCCTACTGCAAAATCGGGGTGCTCCCTAATAGACTAAATAATGAGAATTATTGTATGATTTAAATAGCCGAAGGGAAAAACACCAAGCAAGCAATCTCCTGAGATAATTTTTCTCCCTTCGGGAAAGAATACGAGGAGGTGCATAACCATGGAAGCATTGTTGGCACTTTTTAGCGGAGTTTTGGGAACCAGCGTCTGGAGCGTAAGAGAAAGGGTGACGGCGGAAAGCTGCAGCTACCGCACTGTAGATAAAAGCGTAGACTATCTGCGGGACGTGGAGTACGGCTGTTTCAACCTGTAACCCAAAGGGAAAGGGAATATTTTTTGGTAAAAATTATCAGAATGTTTTGAAGAGTTGTCCCTGTTTTCACAAGCTCTTCCCACAAAAACTAACCTCAGCAAAGGAGGTGAAGCACCATGGAAGCACTGCTGGCCCTCTTCAGCGGAGTCCTGGGAACTACCGTTTGGACCGTCAGAGAAAAAGTATCGACAGAAAGCTGCAGCTTTCGCACTGTAGATAAATCCACCGACTACCTCCGGGACATAGAACACGGCTGTTTCAACCTGTAAATCTATCTCACCTGGTTATCTATTCCCCGGAAAACCCTCCCTGCAAAAGCAAATACTTGAACATCTGTTGAAATTTACCCCTGCTTATCAAAAGAGGCAGGGGATATTTATTGACTCTGCGCTTCTTCCCGCACTTCTTCCAAAGCCTCCAGGAACAGCCGGTTCTGCTTAAGGGTGCCGAAGCTCACCCTGATATGATGGGGTTGACCGAAGATGTCTCCCGTGCGCACAATGATGCCCTTTTTGAGCAGCTGAGGGAAAGCTTCCCGGGAATCCATTTTGATATTAAGAAAGAAGAAGTTAGCGTGAGAAGGAACTGGTATCAGCCCCATCTTTTCCAATCCTACCGCCACCTGGCGGCGGCTTTCTTCCACCAGCGTCCGGCTGCGGGCCAGGTGCAGATCGTCCCTCAGGGCAGCTTCCGCAGCTACCTGGGCCAAATGGTTTACGTTGAAAGGTTCCTTTACCCGGGTGAGGTCGGAAATAAGTTCCTGGCTGCCGATCCCGTAGCCTATCCGCAAGCCTGCCAGCCCGTATATTTTGGAGAAGGTGCGGAGGACCAGCATGGGATGCTCCATCTCAAAAAGATCCAGGCTCTGGGGGAAATAGGGATCGGAAGCATACTCGCTGTAGGCTTCATCCACCACCAGGATTACCTGGGGAGGCAGGTTTTCTATTAATTCCACCAGCTCCCGATGGCGCACGATAGTTCCGGTGGGATTGTTGGGGTTGCAAATAAAGACCATCCTTGTCCGCTCGTTAACGGCGTCCAGGATGGCCTGGAGGTCGTATTCGAAATCCTGTTTTAGAGGCACATGGCGGGGCACGCCCCCCATCACCCTTACCGCAAACTCGTATTCTGAAAAGGAAGGGGTAGGCATTACCGCTTCCTCGCCGGGGTGCAGGTAAGTTTCGGTAAGTATCTTGAAAAGTTCATCGGAGCCGTTGCCTATGATCAACTGCCCCTCTTCCACTCCCATTTTTTCTGAAAGGGTGGCTTTCAATTTAAAACAATTCCCGTCGGGATAGAAATTCACTTCTCCCAGGGCTTGCTCCATAGCCTCTTTAGCCTTAGGAGAAGGCCCCAATGGGTTCTCGTTGGAAGCCAGCTTAATCACTTCCTGGAGCCCCAATTCCCTTTTTACTTCTTCCATGGGTTTCCCCGGCACATAAGGCTTAATCTCTTCCAAACACTCTCTTTTCGGCGGCAACTGCAATTTGAATTCCTCCTTGCTGTATTACTTAAGTTCCCTGCAATACTTAAAAAGTTCAATTCTTTCCCTAATTATAACACAATAACAACAGATAGAAAGGTAAAATCACTACCCAAACCACCACTGCAAAAGGCTTACCAATAAAATGGTTAAATTTTGCTGGGCTAACTCCCGCAGAATCTTTAATTTTACCACTGGTAAGGACATTTCTTAAGAGTTATAATAAAAAAGAACAGGGGGGTTAGAGAAATTGGAAAAGAAAAATATTCCTCATAACCAGTGGGAAGAAACCAGCAGCCTTAGCAGCAACCACCGGGAAAAGCTTTCACTGCTTCCCGGGCGAGCCGATTATCACCTGCATCCGGGGTACTCAGTGGACGCGGATCCGGCTACAGTGCGCCAGTACTGCGCCCGAGCTTTGGAGTTGGACTTGCAGGAGATCTGCTTTACTCCCCACCTGGAACATGAAACCGGTAGGCCCAACACCAACAACCTGGTACGGCTCCACGGAAAGCAGGTCTCTTCCCGGGACCTGCGCTGGCTAGAAGCCTATTTTACCGAAATAGAAGAAGCCCGGGAAGAATTCCAGGGGTCAGGACTGGAGATAAGGGTGGGAATAGAAATCGGCTACGGTCCCCACCTGGATGAGTTTATAGAAAAGGTCCTCCGGGAATTTTCTTTTGATTTCGTTTTGGGTGCCGTCCATTCCATCTACGGCATTTCCATCTCCTCTATTGAGGAATGCCCCGAGTATTTCAGCCTGTGCAGCCTGGAAGATCTCCGCAAAGATTACTTCCGCACCCTGGAATTGGCTATCCAAAGCGGTTTTTTTGACTGCCTAGCTCATCTGGACATCTACCGGCGCTACGGTTACGAATTTTACGGAGAAGAGATCCTTACCATCCACCGGGGTGTTTTAGGGCCCCTTCTAGAAGAAGCAGCCCGCCGAAGAATGGGAGTGGAGATCAACACTTCCAGCATCCGGCGGGGAGGAAAAGAATTTCATCCTTCCAGGGAGATCCTAGCAATGGCAGAGGAAGCAGGGGTAGATATATTCACCGTCGGCTCCGACGCCCACTCTCCGGAAGAACTGGGAACGGATCTGGAACCCGCCTACCAGCTGCTGGAAGAAGCAGGGCAACCTGTCTACATTTTCCGTAATCGTATACCCCAGGTCCTGCCCTCACCAGGGGAAGCAAAAGGGGAAAAAGCTAACCTATCTCCTTCCCGCTCTACTAACGCAAGCAGGGAATAACCCTAGCAGGCGCCGCCGCTGAAACCTCCACTTTTTATTAAGCTCATATTTTTAAATGTGGATATCGGGTTCATATATTACTTAAATTACTCAACAATGAAGGCAGATAACGGGAAAAAGCAGGAAAGCAAAACTATTTAAGCCTACCAATTAAGTCTACCAACAATTCACGGTAAAAGTGCATTTTGTTGTTAAGGTCCTACCTATCGCTCCCGTTCTCCTTCAATAAACTGGGACACCATGCGCAGGGCTTCCCCGTCGGTATACTGTTGAGGTGGGGATTTCATGGTGTACGCAGAAATAGAACTGAGCACTCCGCCTACGCCCCGATCCTGGGCCAATTTACAGCAGCGGATGGCGTCTATCATCACCCCTCCGCTGTTGGGAGAGTCCTCCACCGTAAGCTTGAGTTCCATGGAAACAGGGACATCTCCAAAACCCCTGCCCTCCATGGTAATATGGCAAACCTTACGGTCCTGGAGCCAGGGAATATAGTCACTGGGACCTATATGTATGTTCACTTCCGGCAGAGGTTGGCCCAGTTCCGCCTGGACCGCCTGGGTCTTGGATTTCTTTTTGGTATTCACCCGGTCCAGGTTGAGCATATTGAGAAAATCAGTATTGCCCCCAAAGTTCAGCTGATAGGTGCGCTCCAGGGAAATGCCCCGGTCTTCAAAAAGCCTGGCCAGGGCCCGATGCAAAACGGTAGCCCCTATCTGTCCCTTCACATCGTCCCCCACCAAGGGCAAATTTTGTTCTGCAAAAAGGTGGGCCCATTCCTCCCGGGAAGCTATAAACACCGGGATGGCGTTGATAAGTCCCACTCCTGCTTCCAGGCAAGCTTCAGCGTAAAAGCGGGCCGCCTGCTCCGAACCTACCGGCAGGTAAAGAATAAGCAGATCCGCACCGCTCTTTTTCAACTCCTCTGACACCCAGCAGGGCTCCCGGTTGGCAGGGACAAAAGAACGCTCTTCCGGATACTCCTCCATATGTTCCGCCACCCCATCCATAATTGGACCCATCTGGACTTCCACCGGATAATCGGGGATTGTCTGGTAGATGGAAGCAGCGCAGTTGGGAGGAGCAAATGCCGCTTCTTTTAAGGGCTTACCCACCTTCCGGTAGTCCACGTCAAAAGCCGCCACCACCTGAATATCTCCGGGCTTATAACCCCCTACCTGGGAGTTCATCAAGCCGTGTAAATCCT
>CAZXDQ010000058.1:0-9015 GCA_964639405.1 uncultured Syntrophomonadaceae bacterium
CTAGCCAAAAACTAACCAATAAAAAACAACTGCAACAACTAAAAAATCTGCCGCCTATTATTCTACTTCTATAAGTTATCCACTAAGCCAGAACCTTTTTGCCTAACAAATCCGAATAAGCAACTATTTTTCCATGGCGGTAAAACCAACGGGGAACCCTTTTGCTCACGGCACAGAGCACCTCATAAGGGATAGTTCCTATATCCTCAGCCACTTCAGCAGCAGTAATGCTTTCTCTGGCCTGATTCCCGTATATTACTACTTCCTCTCCCTCCTCAACTCCTGCTACTCCAGTAACATCCGCAAGAAGATAGTCCATGCACACCCTTCCCACTACTGGAGCTCTCTTACCGCCAATCAGCACCCACCCTCGGTTAGAGAGAAAACGACTAAATCCATCAGCATATCCCACCGGAACAGTAGCAATCAACGATTCCTGGGAAGTACAAAAAGTCCCGCCGTAGCTCAGATACGTTCCCGCCGGGACTGTTTTAACCATCACTACCCTGCTTTTAAAGTGCAGAGCCGGTTTTAAATAAACCCGGGAGAGCTCTCTCAGTACCGGGGAAGGTAAGTAACCGTAAATAGAAAGCCCGGGGCGCACCAAGTTAAAGTGAGACCCTGGAAAACGAACGGTTCCCGCACTGTTGGCAGCATGAATTAACGGGGGGGCTATCCCTTCCTGTTCCAGCTGTTCTATGATCTGGTGAAAAGATACCAGTTGTTCCTCTGTATAAGTAGTTTCTCCTTCATCAGCAGAAGCTAGATGAGTCATTAGTCCTTCCACTACCACCCCTGGTAGTTGACAAATATCTTTAATAACCCCTGCTGCCTGCCAAGGTAATAAACCTATTCTCCCCATACCAGTATCCACCTTGACATGTACAGGTAAGACCATGTTCCTTGATTCAGCGCAATGAGAGAATTTACGAGCGGCATCTTTGGAAAATACGGTAGGGGTTAAATCATAATCTAAAACCAAATCCATCTGATGCGGGGGCGTGTACCCCATTAATAATATAGGAGCCTCTATACCAGCCTTTCTCAACTCTATTCCTTCTTCTAAAAAAGCCACCCCTAAATATTTTGCGCCACCTTCTAAGGCAACCTTTGAAACTTCTGGAGCCCCGTGACCATAAGCGTCTGCTTTAACTACTGCCAGCAACCCTACCCCCTTATGAAGAAGCTTAGAAAGTTCCTTTACGTTGTGATAGATAGCATCCAGGTCAATCTCTACCCAGGTAGGCCGCAAACAAGGGGTGGTAGATTCCAAAATACCTCAACCTCCCTTTAATAACCAGCTATTGAGGGTTGATCTTGAGCTAAAGGGTTGATCTTGAGCTAAAAGGAAGAATTATTATTTTCTGCCAACCGTAACCGGTCTTTTCTATCCCATTATCTCATCATTCCACAATTTCATCATTCCACAATAAAAATCAGCATTCCTTCCCCATCAGAAAAATATTTCTAAAAACGAAGCTAAAAGGAAAACAATTAATTAATTGTAAAGCTCTTCTTTTCGCCTTCAGTATCCCTTGGGTGTTCCTTTGTTCAATAAAAAATCTATTCCTTGTAAACAAAAACACCTTGGGGGTCCGGCTGCGCAGAAAATAATCGGCAAAAAACCCCCTCTGCCAAAAAAGCTCTTTCCATAGCAGAAGCTATTTGGTAGTAATACAGGGAAAAAGGGGCTCCTTTCTCCTTCTCCAACCACAAAGCTATCACCCCTGGCCCTGCTCCACTGAGAGCACAACCCTGGGCACCTGCTTCTATGGCAGCCTTCATGGCTCTTTCCGCCCCCGGCAGCAATGGTAATCGGTGCGGTTGATGAAGTCTATCCTGACAGGCCCAAAAAAGGTGTTCCCCCTCTTCTTTCATTAGAGCTGTTAACAGAGCAGCAGTCCTGCCCACATTGAATACGGCGTCCTCTCTAGAAACTTTTTCGGGCAACACTCTTCTAGAATCTTCTGTTGATAAATAAATGTCCGGCACTGCCAAAGCTAAATAAAGTCCAGCAGGAGTTCCCACCCTTAAAAAACGAAAGCCCTCTTCCGTTTCAAAAGCAACTGTCAAACCGCCAAAAATGGCAGGGGAAACATTATCGGGATGTTTTTCCATAGTTGCAGCCATATAGAATATTTCTTCCCGGGAAAATGATTGGGGCAAAAGGGCATTAGCCGCAGTCAGTCCGGCAACTATTGCCGCAGCACTGCTGCCCATTCCCGATTCCAGTGGAATAGAATTATTCTGGACCCAGGATAGCTCACCAGGGTGATAACCAGCTTTTTTAAACACCAGTTGAGCTGCTTGGATCACTAAATTAGATTCATCCTCCGGCAGGTTTCCCGCACCCTCCCCGTTAACTGTTACAGAAAAACGAGGGGAGCTTTCCACCGTAACTGTATTATAAATATTGAGCGCCATCCCCAAAGCATCATACCCTGGACCTAAGTTAGCCGTGGTTGCTGGAACCTGTACTTTTAACAAAATCATGTCCTCCTCGTAAATACAAACCTTCACTATTATTGTTTCTTGCTGGTAAATAATTAAATTATACTGAAAATTATTCTTATATATTGTTTTACCTTTACCCACTTACTCCCATCACTTCTTCTAACTCGGAAATACGGGGAGAAATGGTAACTGGTTCCGGACAGCTTTCTATAGCCAACTGCAGGTCTTTTAATCCGTTACCGGTAAGAACGCATACTACCCGGTTTCCTTTTTCCAAAGGAGGGGAATCTAGAGTCAAGATCTTTTTTAATCCTGCTACCGAAGCAGCAGAAGCGGGTTCCACAAATACTCCCTCGGAAGAAGCCAACAGGCGGTATGCATCCAAAATTTCTTCATCAGTTACCGTTTCTATAACTCCTCTGGAGGCATGCACAGCTTCCAGAGCAGTTTTCCAGTTTGCCGGGTTGCCAATTCTTATGGCTGTAGCTATGGTGTGAGGTTCCTTTACCTGTTGACCGTGGACAATAGGGGCAGCTCCTGCAGCTTGAAAACCGTATAAGCGGGGAAGAAGAGTAGATGCCCCGGCCTCCAAATACTCCTGGAACCCCCTACCGTAAGCAGTAATATTTCCTGCATTGCCTACAGGGATAAAAAGGGCGTCGGGAGCATCCCCCAGAACATCGCACACCTCAAAGGCCGAGGTTTTTTGTCCCTCTAAACGATAAGGGTTAAGGGAGTTAACCAGGGTAACCGGGTGACGATCCACCACTTCTCTCACCAAGTGCAAAGCCTCATCAAAATTGCCCTCTACATTAATAACTGTGGCCCCGTAAATCAGGGCTTGGGCCAGTTTCCCCTTGGCTACCGCTTCTTTGGGAATAAGCACATAACAGGGAAAACCTGAACGGGCAGCAAAAGCCGCGGCCGAGGCGGCGGTATTCCCAGTGGAAGCACATACAAAACCTTTTCCACCTTCTTCTATGGCTTTTGATACCGCCAAGGTCATCCCCCGATCTTTAAAAGAACCAGTGGGATTCATCCCTTCCCATTTAAGATAAATTTCTGCAGGGCAATTCAATTCCTGTTCCAAGTTATAACCCCTTACCAGGGGAGTATTTCCTTCATAAAGATGGACTACTGGAGTAGAAGCGTTCACCGGCAAAAATGAAGCATATTGATTGATAATACCTTGTCCGTGCATGAGCTGTTCTCCTTAGTATAACATTTTTGTCTTTCTACCTTTTTTGCCTGTACTATTAAGATGGATGTTCCTTACTGATAACCCTAAATATGGCATGAACCGCACTAATAGCTGAAATATGGGAAATTTTATCCACTGCCTCCCAAAAATTACTTTCCTTGACATCGTGAGTGATAAGCACAATTTCAGCAGTACCAGCCTCGCTTCGCTTTTGTATGATCATATCTAAACTAACCTGCTGTTCCCCAAAAGTACTGGCCAAAGCGGCAAATACCCCCGGGCGATCATGGGCTTCCAGGCGTAAGTAGAAACTGGATATCATATCATCCACCGGTAAAACCGGAAGGGGGTCAAGGTTTACATCCAGAGTAGTACTGTCTATACCGTGGGCTATACTACCACCCGCCTCAATAATATCTCCCACTACAGCACTGGCAGTCGGAAATGCTCCTGCGCCCCTTCCGTAAAACATTACTTCTCCCACTGCATCACCTTCAAGAAAAAGGGCATTAAATTCATCGTAAACCGCTGCCAGGGGATGTTTTAGAGGCAGAAGAGAAGGGTGGACCTTTAAGCTTATCTGCCCGTTCTGAACTTCTCCAACAGCTACTAGTTTTATAGTGTAGCCTAATTCTTCAGCGTATTCCAGATCCCGAAAAGAAATACCTCGGATCCCCTGTAAATATACCTTTTCCATAGGTACCATGGTGCCAAAAGCCAGGGTTCCCAATATGATAAGTTTGTAAGCGGCATCCCAACCGTCTACATCATTAGTAGGATCAGGTTCGGCAAAACCCCGGTCCTGAGCTTCTTGAAGGGCTTCTGCAAAATCCATGCCCTGCTGACTCATCCGCGTTAATATGTAGTTGGTAGTGCCGTTTACTATACCAATAAGCCTCTCTACCCGGTTGGCCGCCAGACAATTTTTCAAAGGGCGGATCAAGGGGATACCCCCTCCTACGCTGCCCTCAAACCACAAATTACAGCTATGCCCCCGAGCTGTCTGCAGTAATTCCTCTCCATAAGTGGCAATCACATCTTTATTAGCCGTAACAACTCCTTTTCCAGCTTGTAGAGCCCTTTCAATATAAGAACGAGAAGGCTCCAGTCCCCCTAAAAGCTCTACTACCAGATCCACTTCCGGATCTTCTATAACTGCCTCAAAACTGGTAGTAACTGTCTCAGGGGGGAGTTCTACTTCTCTGGACTTTTCCTGGTCCCGGACTAAAACTCGCTTAACTGACAAATCACAACCCGCTCGACGGCGCATAAGTTCTCCGTTGCGCAGGAGCAAAGATACCACACCGCTTCCCACGGTTCCTAATCCCAGAATCCCTATTCCTATCTCTTTTGCGCTCATACCTTCTTTATCCCTCTTCCCTTAATCTTTAATGAATCTCCCTATAAACTTTCTGCCTATTATATCACCTAATCTGCAGCGAGACAATGTTCTGCCCGGATCGGTATCCGTCTAATTAATGGAGGTAAATGCCCAATCACCGTTTTTAGGACGTCAGTTTTATTAGGTAATGGTGCCTTTACTTGGCTTTTAATAGTAGCATAAATCTGCTATGATATGTATTATGATTAATGATTTTCAAGAAAATGCAAAAGATATTTTAAAAGCAGTTGTTCCTGTAGTAATACTGGTACTTGTCCTGCAGTTCACCCTGCTGGAGTTGCCAGCAGTGCTGATCTGGAGGTTCCTGCTGGGGGCAGCCATGCTTACTGTTGGTTTATCCCTTTTTTTGCTGGGGATAAAAGTTTCTATTCTGCCTATGGGAGAATCTATTGGGTCAGAACTTCCTCAGCTGGGATCCGTGCCTTTACTGATTTTATGGACTTTTTTACTGGGCTTTACCGCTACCATGGCTGAACCCCCGGTAAGGGTTTTAGGCGCCTATTTTGAACACGCCACCGAAGGAGAAGTTTCAGATTTTTCTTTAGTGTTCTTTGCCGCCCTGGGAATAGGTATTTTTATGGCCTTAGCCATAATCCGGATATTCTTAGGCGTCCCCATAGTTTATTTGTTCGCCGGTGGTTATGCTTTTATCCTGCTTCTTTCTTTATTTGTACCCTCCCAATTTTTATCCATAGCATTCGATGTCAGTGGAACCACCACCGGTCCGGTTACAGTGCCGGTGATTCTTTCTTTGGGGGTGGGAGTCACCGCCGTGCTGGGAGGTAAATCCACCGTAGCAGAAAGTTTTGGCTTAATTGGATTAGCCTCTATGGGACCGATAATAGCCGTGATGTTGATGGGGGTGATCCTGGGGTGAGCGAGTTCCTGGTTATAGGCCGCGAACTGATTAGTACCTGCTGGGAAGCTATCCAAAACCTGTTGCCTATTCTTGCCTTTTTTGTAGTTTTTCAAGCTTTATACTTGAAGCTCCCCTGGGAACGGGTCGCCAAAGTAGGCCAAGGATTACTACTGTGCCTGGTTGGCCTGACCCTCTTTCTCTTCGGCGTAGAATACGGATTCCTTCCGGCAGGAGAGAAAATGGGAATGGTATTGGGCAATCAACCCTTGCGCTGGATCTTGATTCCCCTGGGTTTTATCTTGGGGTTCATTGTAACAACGGTAGAGCCAGCAGTAAGGGTGCTCAGCGAGGAAGTGGATAAGGTCTCTTCCGGTTACATCTCAGCCAAACTGGTAATGTACGCCATGGCTCTGGGTGTAGCTGGAGCAGTAGCCCTGGGAATGGTTCGGGTTATCTACGGGTTACCCATTCATTACCTCATTATCCCCGGATATCTGCTAGTCATCGTAATCCTTAAATTCAGCTCGTCCACCTTTACCTCCATTGCTTTCGACGCTGGTGGAGTGGCCACTGGCCCCATGATCACTACCTTTGTAGTAGCTATAACGCTAGGAACTGCCGATATATTGGAGGGTAGGGACCCGGTAATTGACGGATTCGGTTTAATTGCCCTGGTAGCCCTGTTTCCAATAATTACTGCCCTACTGCTAGGACTGCTTTTCCACCAAAAAGAAGAAGAAGCTGAAATTAAGGACAAGGGAGGAGAAAACCAAGGAGAAAAAGAAAAATAGTTGAAGAGGGGAACTGGATAAATAAAAACCCCCCTCTAGCAACAAGGAGGCGATATAATGCAGCTCAGCTGTTCCAACACCCATGACTTGATTGTAACCATAGTTAAAAAGGGTTGGGTAGAAAGAATTATTGAAGCCACTAAAAAAGCCGGCGCTGAAGGGGGAACAGTCATACCCGGCAGAGGAGTAGGCATTCACGAAAGTAAAAAATTTTGGGGTATCCCCATTGAACCAGAAAAAGAAATTCTCTTAACCTTAGTAACAAAAGAACAGACTGAAGAAGTTCTTAATACAATTATTAAGGCAGGTAAATTAGACCAACCGGCTACCGGTATAGCCTTCGTAGTGGATATAAAGAGGGTAGCTGGTATTGTCCACTTTTTACAGCAACTAGAAGAAAAAGAGAACTGTACTTCTTTAGAAAACCAGGACTAAACAATAAAACTTTAGCGAATTCTGCATTTATAAAGTTTACTTTCCCTGAAACTGACGGCCTGCTTATAAATACCAGCAACCTGCTTATTACTTCTAGCAATTTATTAGAAGTAAGAATATGCTGGTACATGCAAATGTTTTTGCAGGATTTTAAAAATGCATGTCGAATATAAATATTCAGAGAACATTAATAGCACATTGGAAACCACGGAAACCACCTATATCTATAAGCTGCCCCTTTTTATGTCTGGATGAAATGAAAAGCCCTTTAGTTAACACCTGTTTTTTCCTACATCTTCCAAGAATGCTACTTGATAAAGTTAAGCCAAGACAGAAACTTTGGTGAAAGCCTGACAGCAACTGCCGCTGTCGAGCATTGCAACTTCAATTGTTCCAAGGGGTTCAGATGTTTCACCAACAAACATTTGATGGTTGTTTTGTGCCAGAACAACATGTTAAATTTTACCCAACTCTCAACCGCTAGTAGAATTCCCTAACACTGCTCCCTGACAGGTTTACCAGGAAGGATGGTTAACCTGGGGCGACATTTCCTGTCTAGCACTGGCATCCAATTGTGAATGTGAATAACCCTAGGATAACATGGATTAGTTGGAGCAACCACCCTTCCTGCACTAATTGTAGGTGGTCTTGAGGCATTATAAGGTGTCCTTAAAAGGAGCAAAAATAGTTCATCTTTTTGCTCCTGGGAAATAAGTAACCAAAAGGAGGAATGAAGCATGTCTCAAATCATAAGGGTAAATATGAAAACCAAAAATGTAACAGTGGAGAAGGTACCGGAAAACTATGCTCAGCTAGGAGGAAGAGGCCTAACTTCCCAGATTGTTTTCGATGAAGTCCCTCCTACTTGCCATCCTTTAGGACCTAACAACAAAATTGTAATCGCTCCCGGAATAGTAACAGGAACCAACGCCCCCAGTTCTGGAAGAGTTTCGGTGGGGGGGAAATCTCCCCTGACAGGAGGCATAAAAGAATCCAATGCAGGAACCCCGGTAGCCCAAAGGCTGGGAAGACTCAGGCACAAAGCCGTCATCATAGAAGACCAGCCCGAAGAAAAAGGTTGTTGGCTGCTAAAGCTACACAAAGATGGAGGAGAACTAATTAAAGCTGATGAACTGGAGGGGAAAGTTACTTCCCAAGTCAACCAAAGCTTGTTTTCCCAGTACGGAGAAAAAGCGGGCATCGTAACTATCGGTCCTGCCGGAGAGTCCCGTATGGGTATGGCAGGCATCTGTTTTAATGATACCGAAGGGCGGGCTTCCCGCTACGCTGGTAGAGGTGGACTGGGAGCAGTGCTGGGGAGCAAAAACTTAAAAGCTATTGTAGTAGATGAAACCGATGCACCCAAAGTAGAAATCAAGGATCAGGACATGTTCAAGCAGGGGCAGAAAAAATTGGTAGAAGCATTGAGAAATCATGACGTAACCAAGCCCGGAGGAGCACTCAATTCTTACGGAACCGCGGTTTTAATCAATATCCTCTCTGAGGCAGGGGGCTTACCTACCCGCAACTTCAGCCATGGAGTTTTTGAAGGTGCCAACCGGATAGCGGGAGAAACCCTGGCCGAAGTAGTGAAAGAACGGGGAGGCAAGGGCATGATGGGACACAGCTGTCATCCGGGCTGTATCATCCAATGTTCTAACATATATCCCAAACCTGACGGAAGTGAACACGTCTCTTGTGTGGAGTACGAATCGGATTGGGCCTTCGGAGCCAATTGCGACATCGACAACCTGGATGATATCGCCGAGTTGATCAGGCTCTGCAACGAATACGGACTGGACACTATTGAAGCGGGTGTAACCATGGGGGTGGCAATGGAAGCCGGCTTGGTAGAATTTGGCGACGGTAAAGG
>CAZXDQ010000059.1:0-8865 GCA_964639405.1 uncultured Syntrophomonadaceae bacterium
GAATGCCCACTAGGTCCTGAACCTAGCGCGTCTGCCTTTCCGCCACGCTCGCATGGTTGGATGGTATTTTGGAACTTTTTACCCTCTAAGTTTTGGCTTATGCTCCAGATCTTTACCAGCGCACACATAAATATATCAAGTGAATATAAAAAAGTCAACTCACCATCAAAAATTATAAAATTCTAAGCCTGTAAGCAATAACTCCAATTAACTCGCCTAAAATATGGAGTTATAAGGAGTTTACAAGAAATTAACCAGGGCATATACTCCTAATACTGCTGCCAGCAGTATATACATTAAACTTCAAGGTGAAACCCGCTTATACCAGGGTACTCTTCCTTCTTGCATACAGCCTCTCTCCTTCCCTGCTCAGTTTTAAATAGTGATAGAGCTGGTGTATTCCTCCCTTAAGGTTATCGCCTCTTTGAACCAAAATACACCAGCTCAACCCGATAGACGATAAGTTGGCTTCCGTTAACTAAAGCTTCCAGGGAACTTTATTCATTTTGCTCCTTCTCTCCTTCTTCTGTATCCTCTTCTCCCTTCTCTTCTTTCTCTTCTTTTCCTCCTTCTAGATCTTTCTCTTCTAGGGAACCTTTAGAGAATTTCTGCTGACCTTCACTACTACCATCCTTTGGATTTAGCTGGCTTTCAAACAGGTACTTCAATTCCATGGGTAAGGGAAAAGCAATAGTATTCCCGGCATTATGGGCTATTTCCGGAATAGTCCTCAGCATACGGACGAACATACCGCCTTCTTGGCTGGAAAGAATAGAGGCTGCATTAGCCAGCCTTTCTGCGGCCTGCATTTCTCCTTCTGCCTGGATAACAATAGCCCGACGCTCCCTTTCTGCTGCTGCCTGGCGGGCTATAGCCTGCTGCAGACCTTCGGGGATCACTACGTCTTTAATTTCCACCGCAGTAACTTTTATCCCCCAGGCATCGGTAGCTTCGTCCAGGATTTGCTGGATCGTATTGTTCAATTTATCCCTTTCCGACAACAGCTCGTCCAGTTCCGCCTGCCCAGCCACACTACGCAGGGTGGTTTGGGCCAGCTGGGCGGTTGCCATACGGTAGTCAGCCACGTTAACTACCGCCCGATTGGGCTCTACTACCCGGTAGTAAACCACGGCGTTTACACTGCCGGTTACATTATCCCGGGTAATTACCTCCTGGGTAGGCACATCCAGGGTGACTATCCGGAGGGAAATGTTAACAGCCCGATCCACTATAGGTATAATGATAACCAACCCCGGTCCTTTTTGGGCAATAAGCCGACCTAAACGAAATACTACCAGCCGTTCGTATTCTTTAGCAATCTTGATGGCAGAAATCAAAAAAAGTACCACAATGATTATTATGATTGAACTTATTTGTGGAAATCCCTCCAAAATTTCCATATGAACTAAACCTCCCTTGAATTGATTTTGTCCTTAGCTTCCACCACTAAAACCAAACCTTCGGTATCTACCACCTTAACTTCTTCACCCTCAGCAATAGTATCACCGTCCAAACTCCTGGCCTTCCAGTTTTCCCCCCGGGCTTTTACCATTCCTGTAGGATTCAACTTTACAGTAACCACTGCCGCCTCCGGTGCAGAAAATAAAGTTTCTTGCATACCGATTCCCTTTCTACGAGATAAAATTACCCGATGGATTATCACCAACAGAATAAGAGATACCCCGATTACCGTCCCCAAAACGGTTATCTGAAATGCCCCATACCAATCACGCTCCATTAAAGGCTCTAAAGGTAGTAATAGCCCGCCGATCAAGAGAGCAGCTGCTCCACCGGCTCCCATTATCCCAAAACCCGAAGTCAAAGCTTCCGCTACCAGCAAGCCTATACCCAACAGCATCAGCACTATTCCCGCAGTGTTGACGTCAAAGAGACCTAAACCAAAAACACCCATAACCAGAGATAAAGCTCCCAAAACTTCTGGAACCAAAGTCCCTGGATTGCTAAAACCAATATAGAGGAGCATCATACCCCCCATTAGAAGCAGAAAAGATATTTGGGGGTCACTGACAAAATCCTGCAAATTTTCCCGGATGCTCATATCCTTTTCTACCAAGGTGGCATCTTCAGTGCTAATGGTAAAACTGATCCCCTGTTTTTCCAGGGTATGTCCGTCCAACTCCCCCAGCAGGGCTTCCAGCGAGGGACTTTCCCAATTAATGATCTCTTTCTCCAAAGCTTCAGAAGGACCCAGGGTCAAATTTTCAGTAACGAACTCTTCCGCCACATCGCCCGGGCGTCCCTGGTCTTCTGCAAAACTGCGCATTCTTTCCGCTAAAGCCTGGGTCTGCTTTTCGTCAGCTGGCTCAGCACCTCCCGCTGGAGACATCATTACTGGCTGAGCTGCTCCCACACTAGTAGCCGGTGCCATCACCGCCACATCCGCGCTTACCAGGATAAAGGCTCCTGCAGAGGCCGCCCACGCTCCGGTGGGGTAAACATAGACCACCACCGGAATCTCACTCTGCAAAAACGCGGTACAAAGATCAAAGGTGGCGTCTACCAAGCCTCCGGGGGTATCCAGGGTGATTAATACCGCCTCTGCCCCCTCTTGTTCGGCTTCCTGAATGATTCTCTTGGCAAAAGCTACATTCCCTGCCGTTATCGTATCCTCCAGATGGGCGTGAAATATTTCCTTGCCCTGATGATCCTCCGCCTCCTGGTTATTGGCTCCATAAGTTTCCTGAAAACCAAAAGAACTAAAACAAAAAGACAGGAAAAAAAGGGCCACTATAAATAATACCAGCCCATTTACCCATGATTGTTTGTTCGTAAAATGTTTCGCCACCAAAGACTACCTCCCCGTTTTATCTGAACCACCGCTTAGAAAATAACTTCTATGTTTACTTTTATTTCCTGGTTACTTTTATCATCTTTTCTTTCATTTTAAACTATTTAAACAAAAATTAAAAGGAGGGAAGTCTATTGATTCAGCAGCAGTAATCGAATATAATACTACTTGGTTGGTTATGTTTTTTGATAAACCATAATAAATCTAAAAAGGAATGAGAAATATGATGATCACTAAAAAAGCGGAATACGCCGTCAGTGCAATGGTAGACATGGCTTCATTAGAAGAAGGGAAGAGCACTACCAGTAAAGCCATATCCGAGAGGCAAAACATTCCCGGCACTCTGATTGTACAGATCCTTTCCCTGCTAAGAAAAGCAGGTTGGGTGCAAAGTGAAAGAGGAGCCAGCGGTGGAGTATACCTAATCGCTGACCCCTCCCAGATAACCGTAAGGGAAGTCATCGAACTATTCGACGGACCCTTCATGATTACTCGTTGTCTCTTGCAGGACACCCCCTGTCAAAACAAGGAAGAATGCCCGTTAAGAAATATTTGGATAGAAGCCCAGGAAAAGATGTTGGAGGTCCTGGAAAAAGCAACCGTCAAAGATTTGACTGAAGCCCACCATCACCCGTATCCGTTCCCCAATAATAGACTATGAAATTGCTTGGTAATTTAACTATTATCCTTCCCGCTTACCCTTCAACCCAGGGAGTCAAAGATAAATGGTATTCCAGTAACTCATCTTCGGCAAAGAAAAGTTTTATTTCTCTTTCGGCGCTTTCAACAGAATCGGAGCCATGGACTAAATTAGTTCCGGTAAAAATGGCCAGGTCACCCCTAATAGTCCCTGGAGAAGCTTTTTGCGGATCAGTTTCTCCCATCAGCTGGCGCACCAAAGACACCGCACCAGTACCTTCCCACACCATGGCAATGAGCGGGCTGGAAGTAATGAAATTTACCAGGCTTTCAAAAAAACTTTTCCCTTCGTGCTCCTGGTAATGTTCCATAGCCATCTCTCTTGACATTTGCATTAACTTCATGGCTGTTAACTTCAATCCTTTGCGCTCCAACCTGTTGATAATCTCTCCCGATAATCTTCTCTGTACTGCATCGGGTTTTATCAAGACCAAAGTTTTCTCCAATTTTATCCTCCTTTTCGGCAGATTATTATTTGAAAAACTACTAATAAACTATAAAAGGGTTCCCGTCCTCAATAATGCGACTATCCTGGTCAAAAGTCTCTCGCAGGTTTTTGGGCAGATGGAAAACTCCCTGGTGGGCTATTCCATCATAAAAATTTAACTCCCCTTCCACCCCCCTCAGCTCCTCCTCTATCTTTTCAGCATTCCAATTTAAAGGATCTTTATCAGCAGAAGCCAGAATGAAGCCCCAGAGAGTATCAAAGCAGGGTATGTAAGTTTGATAGGAGCGCACTACTTTAAAGCACTCCCGAAGGGTATTCCTAATAGGGGGATGAACATCCAACAGGGCCATGCTCAGCGATCCGGCCTGTAAAGATAGGACGCCTCCTCCGTTAAGTCTTTTTTTTAAGATATTATAAAATTCCCGGGTAAACAGAAGATGAGAGGGCCCACTATCCACAGGCTCGGTTAGATCGCTAATAATTACATCAAAGTTTTTCTCGCATTTAGCCAGATATTCTCGAGCATCAGCAAAAAAAACTTCCAGCCTGGAATCATCAAAGCTATTCTGATGCCAGGTTGGAAGGTGTTTAATACAAATTTCCACTACTTTTTGATCAATGTCTACCATAGTTATTTCTTCTACTTGCGGATATTTTAATACTTCCCTGGTAACTGCTCCTTCCGCCCCTCCAATTATCAACACCCTGCGAGGGTATTGATGCACTATCATGGCAGGATGAACCAGCACTTCATGGTATATATACTCATCAAAGGCAGAGGATTGGATTTTTCCATCCAATATAAGACATCTGCCAAAGGTGTAGGTGTCTACTATCTGTATCTGCTGATATGATGATTCTCCTTGATAGATATATTTATCCACCGCATGCATGTGAGCCTGATGCGGGCTGGAAAACTCGATAAACCAATTTTCTGCTGGAGCAACCACACAGCAACCTCCTCCGAGAGAGCTATATTCCGGCTCATCTAATGAAAGTCAGAGCATTAATAATTGGCCGCCGGTTTGTGCTCCACCTCGTGTTCAAAGAATCCGCGCTTTATTTCCCTGGCAGTCATATTATTGGCATGCAAATGTTTCTCTAAATAGTGACAGGACTGCCAGGGGTCTACGTGTTCTCCACAAGTAAAAACATCCACTGCAGCATATCCTAATTCTGGCCATGTATGGATGGTCAGATGGGATTCCGAGATTACTACTACACCGCTCACACCCTGAGGGCTAAACTTATGAAAAGCCGTTTCTCTGATTTCTGCTCCTGCTTCTTTTGCCGCGTGGACCATTTCTTCTTTCACATGGTAAACGTCGTTCAATGCTTCTTCAGGACAACCGTAAAATTCTGCAATAATATGACGGCCTAAAGCGCTCATCTTCCATACCTCCTTTGCTTTATGGTTTAGAAAACGCACTACCTCATACTGTCAAAACGCCAAATTCAATTTTAGCAAACTCAAAATAAAAGTCAATTGTCACGGAAAAATTTTAGACAAAAAAATAAGCTCTTATTTTCTAGAGCTTATTTCCAAAATCTCGGTTTTACTTTAATTTAGGCCTTTAAAGCCCACCTGGGGGACTATCATCCCTTAAGGGCACGCCTAATCGAGCGATCGTAGGTTTTTTCTGTTTCTTCATCAAAATAGCAGGCTGGAAGCTGGTTCATCTTCCGGTGGTAATGGAGGCATTCGCAGCATATCCCTTTTCTTGGGCATCCCGGGTACGTACAATTGCAAACTTCTTCCACTTTGATTGAACTGTGAGAACACACTTCCATAGAACATCCCTCCTGAGCAATTTAACATTATTCAATCATTGCAGTTTTCTTACCACCGGATATCCAGTTTCTTCTAAGGTTTTTTTGATTTTCTCTTCGTTGGGATTAGAAGAGTTGTAAACTACCATAACTTCGGAAGTAGAAAGATCTACTTCTACACTGTCGACTTCTGTTAGCTCACTTAAAGCGTTAGTAACTGCATTCACGCAGTGTTTGCACGATAAGCCTTTTACCAAATATTGATATATTGGTGTCATAATTTCCCTCCATAATAAAATTTTTTACCAAATTATATTTATACCAAACTCAGCGCCCTGGACACTTCCTCCTGCACCCAAGGTGTATCTTCAATTTTACGGTGCTGTTCCAGGACAGTTCGACTTTTTGCTCCACCTAAAGCTCCCAAAGCCCAAGCCGTATAACCCCGGACCATTTCCTCAGGATTTTTAAGAGCCCTTCCTAGCTCTGCAGCATAAGAAGGATCTCCCGTGTTGCCCAAAGCAATGGCTGCATTCCGCTGTAAATATTTTTTGTTCCAGATATAACCATACATCAAAGGCTGCACTTTCTGGTGATAAAAATCATCGCTCATGTGTAAAAGATTCAATAAAGTAATATCATGACTTATCTTCTCCAGAAAAGAATCCGGAGGCAATTCCTGCCTTAGCCTACGCTGATTGCGGGGGCAAACATCTTGACATACATCACAACCATAGATCCAGGACCCCATCTTTTCCCTTATCCGGTAAGGTATTTGTTCCGGAGCTCCTGGAAAGTTGCCGGTAGCATAGGTGTGAAAAGCAATACAATCCCAGGGGTTCATCCGGAATGGGGCGTAAAGTGCTCCCGTGGGGCAAGAGCTAATACACTTTTGACAGTCTTCCGTGCAGCGACTGGAAGGTGATTGCACCTCTACCTCCAGCTCTTTGTCTACAGCTAAAGCAAGAGGAGCAACATAACTTCCCCGGCTTTTGGAATAAAGAAAAGTATTGCACCCAAAAAATCCCAGTCCTGCCCTAACTGCAGCTTGCCGATCAGCCATAGCGGGCCTCATTCCCAACTGTATACCCTTCCCTTCCAAAAAACTGCGGAAAAGCTTGACCCTGCTGCCAAAAATCCTATTCTTGCTAAAATACAAACGAGAAAGGTAAGCCTTGCCAATTTTGCCCAGTAAAGCCGGAGGAAAAGATTGCTTGTGATAATCGAATAAGAGCACAATCAGAGAACGGGCAGAAGGTAAAATGTTTTTAGGATCCACAGCTTGATGCAACTGCAGCATACCCTCGTTAACCCAACGGTACATTTGATACCTCTGATCCAATTCCTCCGATAGCTGATGAAAGGGGTCCGCCGAAGTGAAAGCCACTTCGTCAAAACCCAAATCCAAAGCATAATCCATTATTTCCTGCTTCAAAGTAAAGCCTCCCCGCTTTTTTGAGTTTTATCCCTGGTTATCCAGGGCTTGTTTCAACTCGCTGATGAGTTCTTGTAGTTCAGAAGCGGACCTGGCAATCTCGCTCATAGTGGCCGTCTGCTCTTCTACCGCCGAAGACACTTCTTCACTGCTGCTTCCTACCTCCTGGGATATACCTGCTATCTTATCAATTCGAGAAGCCACCTCCCGGGAAGTTTCTGTTATCCCCTTAAACACTTCACTGGCAGAAAGAGCTTTCTCCTCACCTTGCTCCATATACGAAGACTTTCGCTCCGCATCTTGGGCTGATTCCTCCGCCTGAGACTGCATAGACTCTATCAATTGCACAATCTCATCCGAAGACTTCTCGGTTTGTTCCGCTAATTTTTTAACTTCCTCCGCTACCACAGTAAAACCCCTGCCATGCTCTCCCGCACGAGCAGCCTCTATAGCCGCATTCAAAGCTAATAAATTTATCTGATCCGCTATATCCCGGATAGTAGTAATAATGCCTCCTATCTCCGCAGCCCGTTCCCGCAAAGAATTTACACTGCTGCTAAGCTCCTGGGTAACCTCCCGACCCACCTTTATTTGCTCTGTAATTTCACCCAAAGCACGGTTCCCTTCCGAAGCCTGTTCCCCTATTTCATCCCCTTTTTTCTTCATCTCCTCCGTGTGCTCATTTAATTCCTGAGCATTAGAAGACAAATGGTTAGCCGAAGCTGCCACCTCTTCCAGAGAAGCGTTCATTTCCTCGGCGGAAGAAGACAGCGATTCACCATGCTCTTGAACCTTTTCCGAGGTATGATTGGCAGCTTCCACCACTTGCTCCAAGGAGTCCGCCTTCTCCCGCGCTGAAGTCTCTAACTCCAAACTCCTGCCTAACAAGTCTTTTCCTTTATTAGAGATAGCTACCACCGCCCCAGCACTCAATACAAAAACCAGGGTATTAGTAGCCATGGCAGACATATCTACTCCTTCCATACCCCTGCCGGGATCGGTAAAAACAAACAAGCCGTTAATAATTACAGTAACCAATGCAGCTCCCACACTTAATGATACATTGAAATATAGGACGCTTATGGCTAAGGGAGTCAACATAAAAGGAGACATAGCCAAATCTATTTCATTAAACAAAATAATAGAAGATATACCCAATACCACGCAAAAAATCAGGATATATTTGGTAAAACTCCATTCACTGTATCGATGGTTAACCAGAGTACCTGTTCCAAACAGGATCAACAACACCAGGAACATTACCAACCATTCATCCCAGGTGGTGAGCACAGTGCCAGTAGCAATAAGCAAAGCTAACAGGGACAACCCCCCCACGAATATCCCCCATAAAATCTTAACCACCAGCAGATTGGTTTCTTTTTCTGTCTGTTTAATAAAATTTCTTTCTTGTTCTATAGTTTCCATTTTCTGCACCCCCTTCAACAATAATCATTGCATTCTTTTTTAGAGTTTCCCTTGCTCAAAATTTTTAGTATCCCTTTTTATTTACTTTGATACATTTACACTATTAATCACAATTCTATATTTTTCTTAATATTCCTCCACCATAATGCTAACACAATTTTCTAAGGTTATGCATAATAATAAAAAGTTTGTACATATTCTCTACATTAATCAATAACTTTATGGTTTAATGTTTTTTCCCGGCGCAACACTTAGTGCAAAATTTAGACAATATTCGAC